>JANNVY010000527.1:0-3113 GCA_031408375.1 Pseudomonadota bacterium
GGTCGGTGAACCAGGCGTTGGCGTCCTTGATGGCGAGCGTCGAGATCTGGCCGATGTGCTTGCCGGCGATCTTCACCGCCAGGGCCTCGGGCTTCAGGCGATAGCCATCGCAGGCCTCGCAGGGCGTCTCGGCCTGGTAGCGGCCCAGCTCCTCGCGCACCCAGGCGGAGTCGGTTTCTTTCCACCGTCGCTCCATGTTGGGCAGCACGCCTTCGAAAGGCTTGGTCACGTCGTAGCGGCGCGCGCCGTCGTCGTAGGAGAACTTGATCTTCTCCGACCCGGTGCCGCGCAGGATCACATCTTGGGCGACCTGCGGCAGCTCGCGCCACGGCAGGTCCATCGAGAAGCCGTAGTGGCGCGCCAGCGCCTGCAGGGTCTGGGTGTAGAAGGGCGAGGGGCTCTTGGCCCAAGGGGTCACAGCGCCCTTGTGCAGGGTCTTGTCGCGGTCGGTGACGATCAGCTCGGCGTCGAAGGCCAGCTTGATCCCCAGACCGTCGCACACCGGACAGGCGCCGAACGGGTTGTTGAACGAGAACAGCCGCGGCTCGATCTCGCTGATGGTGAAGCCCGAGACCGGACAGGCGAACTTCTCGGAGAAGATGATGCGGCGCGGCTCTTGGCCCTCCGCCGTATCCGCCCACTCCGCCGTGGCGATGCCGTCGGCGAGGTGTAGCGCGGTCTGCAGGCTGTCGGCATAGCGACCTTCCAGCCCGGCCTTGGTCACCAGCCGGTCGACCACGATGTCGATGTCGTGCTTGAACTTCTTGTCCAGCACCGGCGCGTCCTCGATCGGATAGTAGGCCCCGTCGATCTTCAGGCGCTGGTAGCCCTGGCGCTGCCAGTCGGCGATCTCCTTGCGGTATTCGCCCTTCCGCCCGCGCACGACCGGCGCCAGCAGATAGATGCGCTCGCCGTCATCAAGCGCGCTCAGCTTGTCGACCATCTGGCTGACGGTCTGGGTGGTGATCGGCAGGCCGGTGGCCGGCGAATAGGGCGTGCCTACCCGCGCCCAGAGCAGGCGCATGTAGTCGTGGATCTCGGTCACCGTGCCGACGGTCGAGCGCGGGTTACGGCTGGTGGTCTTCTGTTCGATCGAGATGGCCGGCGACAGGCCCTCGATCAGGTCCACATCCGGCTTGCCCATCAGCTCAAGGAATTGGCGCGCGTAGGCCGAAAGGCTTTCGACGTAGCGGCGCTGGCCCTCGGCGTAGATGGTGTCGAACGCCAGCGAGCTCTTGCCGGACCCGGACAGGCCGGTCAGCACCACGAGCTGGCCGCGTGGGATATCCACGTCGACGCCCTTGAGGTTGTGCTCGCGCGCGCCACGCACGCGGATGAAGTCGTGTTTGTCGGCCATGAAGTCCGTGAACGCTGCGGGCCGACCAAGGGGTCCAGCCCAACGACGATATATGGGAGTTGAGTCCCGCCTTACAGCAAGAACGAAGTGCGAACAAACGTCGCGGTTTGGGTGGAGCGCCATTTGAGCGTAGCTGTAAGGCGAACCTCGGAGCGACCCATGGCCGCCAGCCGGACAGTTTCCATTCTCAGGACCACCGTGCTGTTCGGCCTGCTGGGCCCGCTCAGCGCGGCGATCGTGATCCTGTTGTTCTGGGGCCTCGGCATCTGGCGCTTCGGCCTGCCGACGCCGCAGGGGCCGGACGACTACTGGCCGGTGATCGTGATCGTGATCTTCTTCGGCTACTACATCGGCGGGATTCCGGCGCTGTTGACGGGGCTGGGGTCCAGCCTTCTTTCGCCGCGCATCGGCAAGACCTGGACGTGGGTAGGCGCGGCGACCGGCCTTGGACTGGTGTTCACCGTCATCGTCGTCAGCTTCTTCGCCCGCGGCGAGCCGCGAGGGGTGGAATCCCTGGCCGGCTGGTACCTTTTCGTCGGCGCCGCGATCATCGGGTCGGTGGCCAGCGCCTTTGCCACCCTGAAGTTGCGGCCCCGGCCGCCCGAATGACTGGCGCGGGGGCCCGTATCGCGACGGTCGTGGTTTTCGCTCTGGTCGCCCCGCCGCTGGCCGGGGTGATGGGAACCCTGTTCATGCTCTGGCCCGCCATCATGGTGATGCCCGAGGTCGCCTTCATGGCTTCGTCCGGCGCGCTGTTCGGCTATGTCGTCGGCGTGCCGCCGGCGTTACTGGCGGGGCTCTTCGGAGCCTGGGTATCGCCGCGCCTGCCCAGCGGCTGGCTCTGGGCCGCCGCTTGCGCGCTGACGGCCGGCGCCCTGTCGGCGGCCCTGTCACCGCTGATCCAGGTCGGCGGCGGCAAGCTGTCGCCGTTCGAGCAGGTTTCGCTGCTCGCCGGATCAGCCGCGGCGGCGGTGCTGGTCTGCGCCCTGATCTGCCTCAGATTCCGCCCGCGGCCGATCTAGGCTTGGCGGTTCAGGGTGACGGCTGTGGTGTCGCCCGCTGTCGCTCCCCCGGTCGCGCCGTAACCGGCGGCCGGCGCGCGGGCCGCGGCGATCTCCTGGGCGAGCGTCTGGACGAGGCCCTCGGTCAGGGTTCGGGCGGCTTCCAGGCCCCGCGCGTGACGCGACACCACCAGCTCGAAGGCGCGGGTGACGTCGGCGAGGCGGTCGCGGGCCTCACGCGGGGCGCCGGCGATCATGTCCGGGTTGGCCTTCACCCGCGTGCATTCGTGGCGATAAAGGTTAGCCAGCTTGGCGGTCTCGTCGAGGTCGGCCACAGCGTCCAGCGGCCGGCGCGCCTCGAAGGCGGCGGCCTCGGCAGTCAGGCGCGCGGTCAGGGTCTCGGTCAGGGTGACCAGCTGCTCGACCCGGTCGGTGGCGTCCACGGCGGAGAGCGCCATCAGGCGTCCGCCGGGACAGGGCCCGAGACCGGGGGAGTTGGCGCCGGCGAACCGTCGGGCGCGGCGATCGGGGACAGACCTTGCATGATCAGCATCTGACGAGCCACCGCGTCGCTGAGGCCCACGCCGCCGGCCCGGGCCATCTGCCGCGCCATGGCGTCGACCATGAGGGACTTGAACGCCTGCTCACCTTGGCCACCGCCGAACATGCCGTCAGTCGGCAGCTGGTTGAAGATCGGCTGCAGCATCGAGGACAGGAAGGCGGCCTCGAAGTCCTCGGCGGTCTTGCGGATTTCG
>JANNVY010000528.1:0-1719 GCA_031408375.1 Pseudomonadota bacterium
ATTGCACCGCCTTGGTGCCAAGCCCCGGAACGCGCCACAGCATCGCTTTTGGCGCGCTGTTCACATCGACCGGAAACTGCGCCCGGTGCTTCAATGCCCATGCGAGCTTCGGGTCGATGTCGAGTGGTAGCATGCCGTCGGGTTCAGCGGCATCGACCACCTCTTGCGGCGCGAAACCATAAAAGCGCATCAGTCGATTCTCTATTTCGTCGGCCTGCTGGTCGCCTCGGTGGTGTTCCAGCTGATCGCTGCGCTGCGCAAGCGCAAGCCGCGGGCGGCAGGCTGAACCATGGGCGGCATGGCGCCACACGATGTCGGCCAGACGGGGGCCTGGGTGGCCGCCGGACTCGGCGCGGCCATGGTGCTCTACGCCTGGATCGCCGAGCGCGACAACGCGGTGCGCAAGCACCGGCTGAACGACTGCGGCTTCGTGCTGATCTTTGGCTCGACCCTGGTGCTCACCCTGATCGACGGCGGGCCGCAGGGGCCGCTCGAGTGGTTCATCGCCGTCGTCAGCCCGATCATGATCGCCGCCGCCCTGTGGCGGCTCTTCCATACCAACGCCCCCGAATGATGAGAGCAACCGCATGAACGCCAGCTTCGCCGCGCTCGCCTACCTCGTCTCGGGCGTGCTGTTCATTCTCAGCCTGCGAGGCCTGTCCAGCCCCGAGACCAGCCGCAAGGGCAACTATTACGGCATGATCGGCATGGCCATCGCCGTGGGGGTGACGCTGGCGACGCTGTGGGGCACCGGGGCGCTTGATCCGGTGACGCTGGGCATGATCGCCGGCGGGGTGGCGGTGGGCGGCGTATTCGGGGCGGTTATCGCCCGGCGCGTGGCCATGACCGCCATGCCGCAGCTGGTGGCCGCCTTCCACAGCCTGGTGGGCCTGGCGGCCTGTCTGGTGGCGGTGGGCGCGGTCTATTCGCCGGACGCCTTCGGGATCGCGGCGGCGGGCGGAATCGGCATCAAGACCATTTCGATCATCGAGCTGTCGCTGGGCCTCGCCATCGGGGCGGTGACCTTCACCGGCTCGGTCATCGCCTTCGCCAAGCTGAACGGCAACATGTCAGGCGCGCCGATCATCCTGCCCATGCGCCACCTGCTCAACATCGGCCTGGCCGTAGGGATCGTGGTCCTGATCGGGGTCATGCTGATGACCCAGGGCACGGCCGTCTGGGCCTTTTGGCTGCTGTTCGCCCTGGCGCTGATCATCGGGGTGACCCTGATCATCCCCATCGGCGGGGCCGACATGCCGGTCGTGGTCTCGATGCTGAACAGCTATTCCGGCTGGGCCGCCGCCGCCCTGGGCTTCACGCTGGAGAACATCGCCCTGATCATTACTGGCGCCCTGGTCGGCTCGTCGGGCGCGATCCTCAGTTACATCATGTGCAAGGCGATGAACCGCAGCTTCATCTCGGTGATCCTGGGGGGCTTCGGCGGGGAAGTGGCTGGTGCCGGCGGCCACGTCGAGACGCGTCCGGTCAAGCAGGGCTCGGCCGAGGACGCCGCCTTCATCATGAAGAACGCGTCCAAGGTTATCATCGTGCCCGGCTACGGCATGGCGGTCTCCCAGGCCCAGCATGCGCTGCGAGAAATGGGCGACCGGCTGAAGGAGGAGGGCGTCGACGTGAAATACGCCATCCACCCGGTCGCCGGCCGCATGCCGGGCCACATGAATGTTCTGCTGGCCGAGGCGAACGTTCCGTACGACGAGG
>JANNVY010000529.1:0-1569 GCA_031408375.1 Pseudomonadota bacterium
CAGGTCATCGGGGTGTTCGATCCCAAGTGGCTCGTGCCGTTGGCGGACGTACTTTGCGCCCTGGGGACCGAGCGCGCCTGGATCGTGCACGGCCAGGGCCTGGACGAGGTCACCACGACCGGCGAAACCCAGGTGGCGGAATGCAACGCAGGCCGCGTGACCACCTTCACGGTCACGCCTGAAGACGCCGGACTGCCCCGCACCACCCTCGACCAGCTCCGCGGCGGTGACGCCGAAGAGAACGCCGCAGCGCTCTCCGCCCTGCTCGGAGGAGCCAAGAGTCCCTATCGCGACATAGCCGTACTCAACGCCGCCGCCGCCTTCGTGGTAGCCGGCAAGGCCACCGATCTGGGCGCCGGCGCTCGGCTCGCCGAACAGGTCATCGACGATGGTCGCGCGAAAGCCGCCCTCACCGCCCTGGTCGAGGCCACTAACGCCCCCCTGCCCGAGCCCGACCCCGCGTGAGCGACATTCTCGCCCGGATCGCCGCCTACAAGCGCGAGGACGTGCGCGCCCGCAAGGCCATGCGCTCCCTTGTCGACGTGGACGCCGCGGCCGCCCTTGCCTCGCCCCCGCGTGGATTTCGCCGGGCCCTTGAAGTAGCCCCGCCGGGCAAGCTCGCCCTCATCGCCGAGATCAAGAAGGCCAGTCCATCCAAGGGCCTGATCCGCGCGGACTTCGACCCGCCCGCCCTGGCCCGCGCCTACGAGGACGGCGGCGCGGCCTGTCTTTCGGTGCTCACCGACGGCCCCAGTTTCAAGGGTGATGACGCCTTCCTGGTGGCCGCTCGCGATGCGGCCGCCCTGCCCTGCATCCGCAAGGACTTCCTGGTCGATCCCTGGCAGGTCGCCGAGAGCCGCGCGCTGGGCGCCGACGCCATCCTGATCATCATGGCCATGGTCGATGACGCACTCGCCGCCGACCTTATGGCCGAGGCGAGACGCCTGGGCATAGACGCCCTGGTCGAGGTCCACGACGAGGACGAGATGGATCGCGCATGGCTTCTGGAAGCCGATCTGGTCGGCATCAACAATCGCGACCTGCGCAGTTTCAACGTCGATCTGGCGGTCACGGAACGCCTGGCGGACTTCCGCCCCGCGGGATCGCTGCTGGTTACCGAAAGCGGCGTCTTCACCGCAGACGACGCAAGCAGAATGGCCCGCGCCGGAGCGCGGGCCATGTTGGTCGGTGAAAGCCTCATGCGGCAGGCCGACGTCGCGGCCGCCACACGCCTGCTGCTGGCCTAGGTCGCCGGCGTCGGGGTCGGGTTGGCCGCCTCCGCCGCCGCTCGCGCCTTGTCCTTCTTCTTGCCCAGCATGCCGAAGCCGATGACCACGGCGAGCGCGATCACGATCAAGACGATCGACAGGATCGGCCGGAAGGCGAACCAGGCCAGGGCGATAGTCAGGAAGCCAATCAGGATCGCCAGCACGAAGCCGATGATGCCCGTGCCCAGGCGGGCGATCGACCCGAGGAACGGGATCACATCGGCCAGTACCCCGATCGGCGCCATGATCAAGCCGAAGCCGATCATCAGGCCGCCGATGCCGGCGACGCGAATGATCCAGG
>JANNVY010000530.1:0-3675 GCA_031408375.1 Pseudomonadota bacterium
CGGCGGCCTGGCCACGTCGGCTGACGTGACGGTCAATGTGACTGCTGAAGCCGACATCATCACCGTCAATGGCTCGACCGGTAACGACACACTCACGGGGACCGCCGGGGCGGATGAGCTCAACGGGCGCGATGGCGCCGACACCCTCTCGGGCGGAGACGGCGATGACCGCCTCGATGGGGGCAAGGGCGCGGACAGGCTCAACGGCGGCCAGGGCGCCGACTTCCTGAACGGCGGCGCCGACAATGACCGCCTCGACGGCGGCGTGGGCAATGACATCCTGAAGGGGGGCACGGGCAACGACGTCCTGATCGGCGGGGCCGGCGACGACCTCCTCGACAGCGGCTCGGGCAACGACGTCTTCCTGTTCAACGCCGGCCTGTTCGGCGCCGACACGATCGTCGACTTCGGCAACGGCCTGGACAAGATCCAGTTCAGCGGCATCGCCGGGGTCACCAGCTTCGCCAACCTGGTGGTCACCGCGGTCAGCGGCGGCGTGCTGATAACCCTGCCCGACGGCTCGACGATCACCATCGCGGGCATGAACGTGGCCCAGACCGATGCGAACGACTTCATCTTCGGGCCGTAGGGGCGGCGCCCGCGGAATCCAGGGCGCCGCAAGCGTCCTTCAGCCACCGCCAGATTGGTCGGAGATCTAAGGCGAATGAGCGGGTCCCGCCCCTCTCCCGTCCGGGAGAAGGGCGGCGACGCGAAATCCTACGCCTGTGTCTTCACCCAGGCGTCGATACGGTTTTCCAGCACCTGCAGCGGCATGCCGCCGGCGAGCAGGGCCGCATCGTGGAACTGGCGGATGTCGAACTTCGAGCCCAGCGCCGCCTTGGACTTGGCGCGGACAGCGAGCCAGCGGGCGTGGCCGACCTTGTAGCTGGAAGCCTGGCCCGGCCAGACGCAGTAGCGCTCGACCTCGGTGGTGATGTTGCTTTCCTCGTCACCGAGCGTGTCGACCATGTATTTGATGGCCTGTTCGCGGCTCCAGCCCTTGGCGTGCAGGCCTGAGTCCACCACCAGGCGGGTGGCGCGGAACATAAGCGACTGCAGGTAGCCCAGGCGGCCCCACGGATCGTTGTCGTAGACGCCCATCTCGTCGGCCAGCTGTTCGGAGTAAAGCGCCCAGCCCTCGGAGTAGGACGAGAAGCCCGACACCCGACGCAGGATCGGAATGCCTTGCGCCTCTTGCTGCAGGGCGATCTGGAAGTGGTGGCCCGGGGTGCCCTCGTGCCAGGTCAGGGTCGGCAGCGTGGGCTTGGGCCATTCCCTGGTGTTGCGCAGGTTGATGTAATAGGCGCCGGGGCGCGAACCATCGAGCGAGCCGCCGTTGTAGTAGCCGCCCGGCGCGCCGGCCTCGGTGGCCACCGGCACGCGGCGGATCTCCAGCTTGGCCTTCGGCAGGGTGCCGAAATACTGCGGCAGGCGCGCCTGCATGGCCTCGACCTGGGCGTTCAGGTCCTTGAGCAGCTGCTCCTTGCCGGCGTCGGTGTTCGGGTAAATGAACTGCGGCTGTTGCATGGCGGCCGAGATGCGTTTGCCGACCGGCCCCTCGGTCATGCCCTGGGCCTTCAGGATGGCGTCGGCGCGGGCCGAGATTTCCGCCACCTGCTCCAGACCCATGGTGTGGATCTCGTCAGGGGTCATGTTTGAGGTGGTCGAGTACCTGGCGCCCCAGCGATAGTACTCCTCGCCCATGGGCAGGCGCGCCACGCCGGCGTCGTGGACGGCGCCCGCCTGCCAGCTTTCCAGCAGGGCGATCTGGCGATCCAGCGCCGGGAAGATCTTCTGGTCGACGAGGGCGGCGGCGCGGCGCTGCCAGTCGCCGGCGAGGTTCTTGTCCTTGGTGCGGCGCGTGATCGAGGCGACCAGGGTGGTCTCGTTCGTCGGCGTGTTGCGCAGCGCGCGCATCTGGGTCAGCGCGGTCTTCAGCACGAAGTCGGGCGGGATGACGCCCCTGGCGCCGTCGGCCCGGGCATTGGCGGTCTCATTGTCCAGCACCGTGGCGAAGGCCTCGACGCGCGACAGGTAACCCTCGGCGCCCGCGGCGTCCTCGACCTTGTGCATGGTGTCGAGGAAGTCCGGCATGGACGAGTAGGAGCCGGAGAGCTGGCTGAGACGGTAGGGCGACGGGTAGCCGGGCGCGCCGTAGCCGAATTTCTTGCCCTCGGCGCCGATCGTGCCCTGGTAGACGATGGTGTCATGGTTCACGAGGTCCATGCCCGAGAGCTTGGAGCGGTCGATCGCCTTGAGGTCGGCCATGTAGCCTTCCTGGCGCGCCCAGTTGGCGGTCTCGGCGGCGGCGGAGCGGTCGTCCAGCTTGCCGTTGGAGCCCGGCGCTTCCATCCCGACGTAGGTCTGGCCTTCGGGCGAGAGCGACAGCTCGGTCATGAACATGCGGTCGAAGATGGCGTTCTGCTTGGCGGCCTCGCCGGTCGCGGCGGGCGCGCCAGGAGCCTGGGCGAGAGCGCGCGAGGCGGTGGCGGCGAGGGCCATGGCCCCCGTGGTCATGAGCAGGCGGCGGCGGTCGAGCATGACGGAACTCCCGGACACTGAGTTAGTTGCTTTCACGCAGCCGTATGCGCCGGGGCCCGGGGCGGCAAGCGCCAAGCGGCCGCCTTACGCCTTTGTAATGGACGCACGCGGCCCGGCCCTCTGAACAAAAAGGGCAATTGACGCTTGGCCGACCGCCCTTACGGTAGCCGCGCGCCGGAAGGAGCTCCCTCATGATCAAGCTGGACCGCCGCGCGCACGCGCCTCTCGCCGCCGGTGTCATCCTGCTCGGCGGCAGCTTGGCCTTCGGTCAGGACATCGGCGGATTCCAGAAATTGTCCTGCAAGATCCCGGGCATCCGGTCGGTCTGCGGCTCCGCTGGCTGGGGAGGGGCGCCGTCGAAGGCCCAGGACGACGCCTGGGCGGAGGCGCTGAAGCGCGAGGACGGCGAGGGCATGCGCAGCTACCTGCGCCGCTGGCCGCGCGGCGCTTTCGCCACGGAGGCCCAGGCCCGGCTGGCGGGGTGCCGAACGGGCGAGGTCGAGACCTGGGCGAACGAGTCGCGCCGCCTGCCGATGTACGTCGGGTTCGGGGCCCTGCCCAAGCCCACCGAAGCCGCAGCGCGGGCCGACGCAATCGAGCGCGGCGCCCGGGACGGTCAGGGCCTGTGCGTGGCGTTCACCAGCGGTGAGTTCCGGCTGAATGCGGCCGAACCGGTCCCGAAGACCTGGCGCTGTCAGGGCGGGCCCGGCGGCCAGGCCTGCGGCTTCGAAGGCGAAGTGATCTGCCGCATCGAGGCCCGCCGGATCGACGTGCGCGAGCTGTGCAAGCCTTAAGGTGCTCGGCGAACGAGGACCTTGTCAGCCGCCCCGCGCATCGGCGAGAGCGAGTGGTGGGGCCGCTGGTTCGATCTGGCGGGAGTCGAGCCGACGCGCGACGAGAAGAACGACATGGTCTTCAACGCCGGCGTCCGGGTCTATGAGGTGGCGTCGGCCATGAGCGGCCAGGGCGTGGCCATGGGCTCAACGATCTTCTTCCAGCGCGAGATGGCCTCAGGCCAGCTGGTCCAGCCTTTCGACATCGTCGCGGAGAACGCTGCAGGCCACTACGTGGTCTATCCCGAGGAGCGGAGACGCTCGCTCAAGATGATCCTGTACCGCGACTGGCTGCTGGCCG
>JANNVY010000531.1:0-2013 GCA_031408375.1 Pseudomonadota bacterium
GCGTCGACCGGATAGGCGGGGACTTCGTAGACATTACCGCCGTCCAGCACGATCGAGCCGTGCTCCGAGCGGGTCACCGCCGCCATCGGCACCAGGGTGCGACCCCGGTCGATCGCCTCGTCGATGTCGTCGGTCTCGCAGAGCGCCTTCAGTTCGTTCTCGTTGGCGAACACCAGGTGGGCCTTGGCGGTCAGGAAATCCATCAGGTCGCCGCGCCAGCGCTCGACCACGAACACGTCCGACAGGGTGATGGCCACCTTCCGCCCGGCCGAACGGGCGATGTCGGCGGCGCGGTCGAAAGCCTGGCGCGCCGGCGGCGGGTCGAACAGATAGCCTTCGAGATAGGTGATGGCGCTTTCCTTGATCACCTGCTCGTCGACGTCCGACGAGTTGAGCAGGCCCGCCACGCCCAGGAAGGTCGACATGGTGCGCTGGCCGTCCGGGGTGACGTTGATCAGCGACCGCGCGGTGGCGTCTGCGCCCTCCAGCGGCGGCGTCTCGAAGCGCACCCCCTGGGCGCGCAGATCGTGGGTGAAGACCTCGCCCAGCTGGTCCTTGGCGACCTTGCCGATGTAGGCGGCGGTCCCGCCCAGCGACGCGACGCCCGCCACCGTGTTGCCGGCCGAGCCGCCCGAAGCCTCCATGCCCGGGGCCATGGCCTCATAAAGCTGGTGGGCGCGGTCGCCGTCGATCAGGTGCATGGTGCCCTTGGTCAGGCCCTGCGCGTCGAGGAAGGCGTCCGACGAGGGCGCGATCACGTCGACGATGGCGTTGCCGATGGCGGCGACGTCGTAGGTATGGGCCATGGGGCGCAGTCTCCGGTTGGTCCCGCCGCGTAGCCCAGAGGAGGGGGCTGCGCAACGCACGCTTGCGCGCCCGCCTCGCCCGGCTTACCGCTTTGACCATGAGACGCGTGTTGCCCGCTCTTGGTCTTGTCGTCCTGGTCGCTGTGGCGTCGGGCCCCGACATGGCTTTCGCCCAACAGCAGTCGCCGCCGCCGTCCGGCCCGCGCGACCGCGTTCGGCCCGACCGCACGCCCTCCACCGAGACGCCAAAGCCTCCCAAGCCTCCCAAGCCGCCGCGCCGGCGCCTGTGGCCCGGCTCGGGCTCGGTGGTCGTGGTGCCGCCGTCAGAGCTCTCCAGCGGCGCCGATCGCACCCGCGGCGACGGCCCCGGCCTGCCGGGCCAGGGCGCCATCACCACCGCCGCAGCCATGGTCGGGCTCGACGAGACGCGGCTGAAGGCGGCGATCGGCCAGCCGTCGCTGGCCCGCAACGAGGGCCAGGGCGCGCTCTGGACCTACCGGCTGCGTTCGTGCGCGCTGCACGTCTTCCTGGCCCGCGACGCCGCCGGCGCGCTCAGGGTCAAGGGCGCCTCCGCCGGCCCGCTCAAGCGCGGCGCCGCCACCCCGCCAGTGGACGCCTGTGTGGCTGAAGCGCGCGGGCACTAGAGATCGCCCTTCTCCCCTTGAGGGAGAAGGTGGTCGCGAGAGCGACCGGATGAGGGGTGCGAGCGGGACGGATCCTGACTGGCCGCTGGTATCGCCGAAAAAATCGTGCTCGGAGAGGTCAGGACGACCTCGTTCGGGAAGCGCAGAACCATGAATCCCTGGCTCGTCAGCCAGGCGTCGCGCTCGCGATCCGCTTCCTCGCGGAGACGGTGCACGCCCCCGTCGACCTCCACCACCAGCTTCTGAGCTTAGGAAACGAAGTCCGCGACGTAGGGGCCAATTCTGACTTGGCGGCGGAATTTCAGGCCATCGAAGCGGCGGCTCCGCAGAAGCTTCCAGAGGTGTGCTTCTACAAGCGTCGGCTCTTTGCGCATTGCGCGGGCGCGGCGTGTGATGCGGGCTTCGCGAGTTTCCACGTCGAGAAGATTAGGCGCGTGCGGGAACAAAGCAAGAACTTCGTTCGGTGGCGGCGGCACCCCTCATCCGGTCGCTCTCGCGACCACCTTCTCCCGCAAGGGGAGAAGGGTGACGCTGCGACCCACGGTTCCTGAGTCGCCCGAACG
>JANNVY010000532.1:0-4146 GCA_031408375.1 Pseudomonadota bacterium
CCAGCACCGCGGCCACCACCGCGATCAACAGGGCGGCCCGGTTGCGGAACTTGTCGTGGTCCGGGTGCGGCTCGGCCTCGGCGGTTTCGGCGATCACGTCTGCGGCGTCCATGGCTTTTCCCCCGGAGTCAGTTACGCGCCGAGCCTAACCAGATTCGCGGGCCGCGCGGCCGGACCTGCCGGCCCGGCGGTTCCACCGTTCCGCCCGGAATACTCCGCCACAGGGAACGGCAGAGCCCGCAGGACGTTGGAAGCTTGGGCGTACGCCCACCATCCCAGGAGAGACTTCACCATGCGCATAGTCACGCTCGCCGCCGTCGCAGCCATCGGCCTCGGCCTCGTCGCCTGTTCCAAGCAAGACGCCGCTACCGACGCCAACGCCGAAGCCGCCGAGGCCGCCGACCAGGCCGCTGTCGCCGCCGACGCGGCTGGCGCCGCCGCAGTCTCAGCCGCCGACGCCACGGCGGCGGCCGCCAGCGACGCGGGCGACGCTATTCAGGACGGCGCCAACACCGCCGCCGCCAATGCCGAAGCCGCGACCGCCGACGAGGCCCCGGCCGAGAAGAAATAGATCTCGCGGTCGATCGTGAAATCGAGGGCGGCGCGGGAGCCATCCCGCGCCGCCCTCCGTAGAATTCCGGAATGTTCGACGAGCGCGGTCCGAGTCACCTTCCCTCCAACGTCCGGGAAAGGAACCGCCATGAGCAACGATGCCATCTGGATCGCCGCCATCATCGTCTTTTTCAGCGCCTTCGCCCTGACCCTGTTCGCGGTGTCGATCTGGAGCGCAGGTCCCCCTCCGCGAGTCCGCCAAGGCACCCAAAAGGCCACTCCGGCGCGTCGGCCCGAACCCGCTTCAGCGCCTGAACTGCGCTGGCGAGGCGCGGAACACGTTCGCTAAGGAACGACCACCAGGTCGCCCGACTGGAGCGGGCGGGGGCCGTCGCTGTTGGCGATCTCGATGCCCGAGAACGTCGGCACGATGCCCGCGCATGATAGGGCCGAGGGCTTGTCGCAAACTTGGAAGTGCAGGTGGGCCTCGGTCGAATTGCCCGACGATCCCAGCCGCCCGATGGTGTCGCCGGCCTTTACGGCTTGGCCCACGCGCACCGTGGTGCTGCCGGGGACCAGGTGGGCGTACAGCGAGTACTCGCCGTTGCCGTGGTCGATGATGACGCCTTCGCCGACAAGGCCGGGAAGGCCCGCGGCCATGTTCGCCGCCTGCTGGGCGCCCAGGCGGCCGTAGAAGGCTTCAAGCGTCTCGCCGGGGCGGGGCAGCATGGGCGGCCCTTCCTGGCCGCCGGTGATCACCTGCACCACCGTCCCGTCGGCGGCGGCGGCCACCTCGGCGTTGTAGGCGAAGAAGTCGGGGTGAGCCTCGCCGGCCCCGCGATACGAACGCAGGTTCGGGCCCAGCTGAATGATGTCCAGGGCGAACTCCTCCGGGACGGCCCAGCGGTGGGTGGTGTGGAAGCTGGCGCCGGCCCCTACCAGCCAGGTCCCGGACCGCAGCGGGAATTGGAACGCCGTTTTCGAAGTCGTCGCGTCCAGACGGATCGAGCCGCGACCGGCGACAGGCTCGGAGCCCCGCAGGCTGCGCGCCGAGACCCGCAACTCGTCGCGCGTTCCCTTCCAGGCGAACGGCTGCTGCATGAAGACAACGACCTCGTTGGTCTCCAGGGTGGTGTCGTCGGCCAGGGTCGCGCCGTTCATCAGGGCGCCGTCGCAGACCTGGAAGGCGGCCACGTCGAACAGGCCCTGGGCCTTGGCCGCCTGGCCGCCCTTGACCGCGTTCTCCAGCGCCGCGCCTGTGATGAGCCGGCTGTCGATCGGCTCGCCGGCGCGCAGCAGTTCGATCTCGACCGCCTCAAGCTTGACCGGCGGCCCGTGATTGATCACCGCCACGTTCTGCAACAGCAGCCCCTGGACGCCGCGCAGACTGTCCAGCGGATAGGGGCGGGCGACGCTGGCCGGACAGAACCGCACTTCCAGCTGCGAGGCCGGGGCGACGGCGGCGGTCGAAGGGCGGGCAGGCGCGGATTGGGCGGCGGCGGTCGCGGCGAAGGCGAGGACGGCGGTCGAGGCGCACAGGGCGGTGATCAAAGTCTTCATGAGGGTCTCCCGAAGGTCTCGCCCGAGCTAACCGCAGCTTTGCCGCGCGCCCAATGAAATTCGCCTTACGAACTTCCTGTCATGCCGAAGCGCCCTGACATGGCAAACGCCGTCCTAACGCTCGCTAGACGTGGAATTAAGACCTCATGGCTAAGCTCGGGCCATCAAGTTTGGAGGCCGTGATGTCAGAACGCTTCACCGTCAGGCTCGCCCGGATGATCTCGGACGCTCTCGGTCCCAATCCGCTCGACGCCATCTGCCCCGACATGCCCGAGCACGACGCCGCGGGCCACCGCGCCCGCATCATCCGCCTGGCCTACGGCCCACGCGGCGGCCATGCCATGCGGCGCTTGTCGGCCGCCTGACAAGGCGGTCGCAGGCAGCGCCCCAACGAAAACGGCCCGGGATCGCTCCCGCGGTCTCCTACCGGGCCGTCCCGCGGTGATTCCGCAGGGGCAAGACTTGAACTGCGCCCCCGGATCAAAGTTTCCTTAGGCGGGATCACCCCCATCACAACAGGGGCAATAAGTCATCAAAAATACGGATATAACGTCATTTATCCGGATATTTCGGTGATTTTGCGGAATTATGATACATAATATACACCACCCACAACGCATCACTCTTGACGAATTAAGCGGCGTATTTTACCTAATTCGCCATAAACGGTGATTTATGAGATTTACAAACCTGCTCTCGGACGACGCGGTGATGGCGGAAGCTGGCCAGCGCCTCCTTGCAGCCCGACTGAACCACAACATTACCCAGGCGCAGCTCGCGGACGCGGCGGGAATCTCGAAGAGCACCATCGAACGTCTGGAGAACGGCGGATCTGTTCAGCTAGTGAATCTGATCCGATGCATGCGCGCCCTGGGTATCCTGGAAAACTTCGAGCGCTTCCTGCCGGAGCCACCGGTCAACCCGATTGATCAACTGCGGGAACGCCGCGCCGGTCGTCAGCGGGTTCGTGGAGTGGGCAAGCGCGTCGCAAGCGGAGTCCAGGAGCATCTCTCGCCGGCATCCGGCTGGGTCTGGGGTGACCGGAAGTGACCACAGTAGCGGAAGTCCGGCTGTGGAATACGAGCATCGGCGCGGTGTCGCTGGGAGACGACGCCGACGTCGCGGCCTTCGCCTATGAGCCGTCGTTCATCGGAAGCGGCGTCGAAGTCGCCCCGTTGATGATGCCGCTGGGCCGCGAGATTTACGCCTTTCCCGACCTGCCACGCCCCAGCTTCCATGGCCTTCCCGGCATGCTGGCGGACTCCCTTCCAGACAAATACGGCAACATCCTGATCGATGCCTGGCTGGCGACCCAGGGACGCACGCCCCAGAGCTTCAACGCGGTGGAAAGGCTATGCTACACCGGCGCGCGCGGAATGGGGGCGCTGGAGTTCGTCCCCTCCAAAGGTCCGCGCCAACGCAAGTCAAAGCCCGTCAAGATCGACGCCCTGGTGGCGTTGGCGTCCGAGGTGCTAACGCACCGCAACAACCTGCAGGCTTCCTTCGCCGACGGCGACAGGGCGAACGGCCTACGCGAAATCCTCGGCGTGGGAACGTCCGCCGGGGGCGCGCGGGCCAAGGCGGTCATCGCCTGGAATCCCGAGACCAACGAAGTGCGGTCGGGCCAGATCTCGGCCGGCGAGGGTTTCGGCTACTGGCTCCTGAAATTCGATGGGGTGTCCGACAATGCGGACAAGGAACTCGCTGATCCCATGGGATATGGCGCCGTCGAGTACGCCTACTCCCGAATGGCCGCAGCCGCCGGCATCTCGGTCTCGGAATGCCGCCTGCTGGAGGAAGGCGGGCGACGCCATTTCATGACGCGTCGGTTTGACCGAACCGACGATGGCGACAAACTCCACATGCAATCATTGGCCGCGATCGGGCACCTCGACTTCAACAATCAGCACGTCAATTCCTACGAGCAGGCGCTGTTCATCATGCGCCGCATGGGCCTTCCAATGAAGACGCTGGAAGATCAGGTACGCCGCATGCTCTTCAACGTGGTTGGGCGGAACCACGATGACCATGTCA
>JANNVY010000533.1:0-3998 GCA_031408375.1 Pseudomonadota bacterium
GCCCGGCCGCCTGCTGGCCGCGGACATCATCGCCCTGGCCCGCGCCAATGGGGGCGTCGCCACCCTCACCACCGTCGAGGGCGGCAAGCTGACCCTGCGCGCCGCCTCCGGTGGCCGCTGGGAGATCACGGACGAGAACGGCGGCAAGGCCACGATCACCATCGCCGATGTCCGTCAGTCCAACGGCGTCGTCCATGTGATCGACGGCGTCCTGCTGCCGAACTAGGCCGATCCATGGAGGCGGGCCGCTCAGCGTTCGGAGCGGCCCGTCACCCCTATTGTGGCGCGAGCACCAGCTCATGGTTCTCACAGGCATTGAACCGGGAGAGCGTTTGCCTGCGACCGTCCGCGAACACCGCTTCGATCTCGTAGAAGCAGTGCTCCATACCGTCATCCAGGTCCATGCGCACACGGGACCCGGGCCTCAGCTCGTTGGGCCCGAGAACGTCCTCCAACCAGGGCGAGCACGACGAGCACCACGCGTAGAAGAACTTCAGGCTGACCGGGGCGGCATTGATAAGCTGGACCACCCGGTCTCGTCCGTCCTCGCTCTGGGCGGCAGCCGGCGCGGAGGCGATCGGAAAGGCGGCGACAAGCGTCAATGCCCCGACCAACCAGAAACTGCGCATGCAATGTCTCCACAAAACGGAAAAGGGCCGCTCCGTTTCCGGAGCGGCCCTCACCATATCTCCTTTGACGGAGACTACTCGGTGTAGCGATACTCGCTGATCTGGCAGACGTTGATCTGATTACGCGTCAGCACGTCACCATCGTCGAAGACCGCCTTGAAGTCGTACAGGCAGGCGCCCGAGCCATCATCGATGTTGATCATGACGGACTGGCCGGCCGGCAGCACGCGCTGGCCGAGGATGTCTTCTTCCCAGGTCGTGCGCGACGAGTTCGACGCGTAGAACCGCACCATGGTGTGGCGGGTGTCGTTGATAATCCGCACGCGACGATCTTCAGCTTGCGCCGGAACCGAAGCGAGGCTCGACAAGGCAATAGCGGCGCCGAGGGCCGCGGCGACTTTCGAAAAGCTCATAGCTCTCCCCTCTGGTCATACGTTGACAAGTGCGTAGGGAGGCCCCCCGACGCAGCATTAAAATCGTTTAATGCGGCGCTGGAATCAAGTGGGATAACAACGATACCCGCCCCGGGGGTCGAGTTCCCGCAGCGGGCGAATTTGTCGGCCGGCAGAAAAACGGGCCGGCGTCGCCGCCGGCCCGTCCCGAGTTCAAGCTGGATAAGGCGAAAAGCCCTACTCGGTGTAGCGGTACTCGCTGATCTGGCAGACGTTGATCTGATTACGCGTCAGGACGTCGCCGTCATCGAAGACGGCCTTGAAGTCGAACATGCAGGCGCCCGAGCCGTCGTCGATATTGACCATGACGGACTGGCCGGCCGGCAGGACGCGCTGGCCCAGGATGTCTTCTTCCCAGTCCGTGCGCGACGAGTTCGAGGCGTAGAACCGCACCATGGTGTGGCGGGTTTCGTTGATGATCCGCACGCGGCGGTCTTCAGCGACCGAGGGGGTGGCGGCGCTGGTCAGGGCGAGCAGAACGCCTGCGGCGGCGGCGAAGCGGGCAATATTGGTGTTGAAGGTCATTTCGGTGGTCTCCTCTCCGGGTCACGTGACAACACGTGCGGGAGGCCCCCCGAACGTCGATCATCCTTCGGCTTCTGCGGGGAGGTTGGCAAGCGGCATAACGCCGTTTCCTCTTATGGATGCGGCGTTTATCCCTGAGAGGCGACTAGTCTGGCCGTTTAGTCGCCCGAGCGGACCTGTTCGCGGGCCTGGGCAAGCAACTCATCCATCTTCATGCGCACCTCGGCCTCGGTGGCCGAATCACCGGCGCCCTTCAGGTCGCCGAACACCTTGCGCAGGACGTCGTCGTCGCCGGGCAGCTCGAAGTCGGACTTGATCACGGCCTTGGCGTAGTCGTCGCGGGACTGGCCTTCGAGGCCCATGCGCTCGGCGGCCCAGTTGCCCAGCAAGCGGTTGCGGCGCGCAGTGGCCCGGAATTCCTGATCCTGATCGAGGGCGAACTTGCTCTCGAAGGCTTTCTCGCGGTCGTTAAAGGTGGTCATCGGGGGCGCTCCAGTCGTGAGGTGATCTAGCCATCCGACCCGTCGAACGCAACGGCGCCGTGCCGCAATCGCGCCGAATCCGCCCTCCCCACAGCCCCAAGCCGTGTTTGCGCCGCAACATCGCTTCCGCTAAGGTCCACACCCATATTCAGAGCGGCCGATTCCGGGCGAGCGCGCGCCGATCCAGAGGCAATCTGGGCTCGCGCGTTTTTCGTTCGTGGAGCGGTCCCTCGCCGGCGGAAAGCCCCCGATCATGACGTCCCCGCGCCGCAAGAAGATCTACGAAGGCAAGGCCAAGATCCTCTACGAGGGCCCCGAGCCCGGCACCCTGATCCAGTATTTCAAGGACGACGCCACGGCGTTTAACGCCCAGAAAAAGGCGGTCCTGGAAGGCAAGGGCGTGATCAACAACCGCATCAGCGAGTTCATCATGACCCGCCTGAACGGGATCGGCGTCCAGACCCACTTCATCAAGCGGCTGAACCTGCGCGAGCAGCTGATCAAGGAAGTCGAGATCATCCCGCTGGAGGTGGTCTGCCGAAACGTGGCGGCCGGCTCGCTGTCCACCCGGCTGGGCCTGCCCGAGGGCCAGGTGCTGCCGCGCTCGATCATCGAATTCTACTACAAGGACGACAAGCTGGGCGACCCGCTGGTCACCGAGGAGCACGTCACCGCCTTCAACTGGGCCACCACGCAAGAGATCGACGACATCCTGGCCACGACCCTGCGCGTGAACGACTTCCTGTCGGGCACCTTCGGCGCGGTCGGCATCACCCTGGTGGACTTCAAGATCGAGTTCGGCCGCATCTGGGAGAACGACTTCTCGCGCGTCATCCTGGCCGACGAGATCAGCCCCGACAGCTGCCGCCTGTGGGACACCATCTCGAGCGAGAAGCTCGACAAGGACCGCTTCCGCCGCGATCTCGGCAACGTCATCGAAAGCTACACCGAAGTGGCGCGCCGCCTGGGCGTCATGAAGGACATGCCGACCGTCATCCAGGGAGGGCTCCATTGAGCCAGCGGGCCAAAGTTCACGTCTTCCTCAAGCCCGGCGTCCTGGACGTCGAGGGCAAGGCCGTTGAAGGCGCCCTTCACGGCCTCGGCTGGAAGGACGTCGCCAACGTCCGCGTCGGCAAGACCATCGAGTTCGACCTTCCCGAAGGCGGAAACGCCGAAGCCGAGGTCAAGCGGATGTGCGAGACGCTGCTGGCGAACACGGTGATCGAAAGCTACCGGGTGGAGGTGGGGTAAGGTGAAAGCCGCCGTCATCGTCTTCCCCGGATCCAACTGCGACCGCGACTGCAAGGTCGCCGTCGAGCGGTCCACCGGGTCTCCCGTCGACATGGTCTGGCACCAGGAGACGACCCTGCCCAAGGGCCTGGACCTCATCGTCCTGCCCGGCGGCTTCGCCTACGGCGACTACCTGCGCGCCGGCGCCATGGCGGCCCTGTCGCCGGTGATGCAGGCCGTGAAGGCCGAAGCCGAGCGCGGCACGGCGGTGCTGGGTATATGCAACGGCTTCCAGGTGCTGTGCGAGGCCGGCATGCTGCCCGGCGCCCTGATGAAGAACTCGGGCCTCAAGTACGTCTGCAAGCCCATCGAGCTGGAAATCGCCAACGCCCAGACGCGGTTCACCGCGGCCTATGGCGGCAAGCGCCGGGTGACCATGACCCAGGGCAACGGCATGGGGAACTTCGTGGCCGACGAAGACACCCTGGACCGCATCGAGGGCGAAGGCCGCGTGGTCTTCCGCTACGTCGACAACCCCAACGGCTCGGCGCGCGACATCGCCGGCATGATCAATGACAAGGGCAACGTCCTTGGCATGATGCCCCACCCCGACCGGGCCTTCGAGGAAGAGCTGACCTCGGCCGACGGCGCGGACCTGTTCCGCTCGGTGATGGCCGCGG
>JANNVY010000534.1:0-3162 GCA_031408375.1 Pseudomonadota bacterium
CCGGCGCGCGGGATCCAGTCCGGCGCGCCCATGACGTCCAGCGGGTCGGCCCGCGCGGCGGTCTCGGTGTAGCGCAGGACTGCGCGCTCGAAGCCCTCGGCCTGGTCGCCGATCTCGTCGGAGAACAGGGTGGCCGACAGCATCTCGAAGGTCAGCCGCGTCATCTCCTGGTCGATGTTCAGCAGTCGCCCGGTCCCGGCGTCCAGCCAGGCGCAGATGCGGTCCTCGGCGATCTCGTGCATGCGCGCAGTGGCGCCCGCCAGCCGCCGGGGCGCGAACAGCGGCGCCACCGTCCGGCGCGCGCGCTTCCAGGTCTCGCCCTCCGTGAGCAGCATCCCCTGGGCCAGCATGGGGCCGAGCACACGGCGTTGCACCCTGCCCTTCTCATAGGCCTGGGCGTTGTCCAGCAGGACGTGCCTGATGCCGGCGGGGTCGGAGACGGTCATGGCCCGGCCAAAGCGGCCCTCGCCCCAAAGCACCGGCTCGCGAAAGTGTCGTTGCGACCAGATCCGCAAGGGATCCCGCCACATCAGCCAGAGCAGTTCGGCCAGGTTCGCGGGCGCCGCGCGCGGCGCCGGCGTACGGGGGCGGAAGGCAGTTGCGGCCATGTCTCCGCTTCTAGCGGATTTTTCGCCCGCCTTCACCGCCCGTTAGGGCAGATCCTCTAGGCTTTCCGATGAATGGAGCAGACCGCGCGTACGGTCCGCCCGCCAGTGGGGAAGGTTTCCGGGATCATGGCGAAGACGCCTGAGCGGAACGATACTGAGCTCTTCGCCGCGGTTCGCCGCCGGCGGGCGCAGCTTGCGCAGCGGATGATGACAGCGTGCGTCGTGGCGCTGGCGCTGTGCAACCTTCTCGGCTGGCAAATTCCGGCCGCCTGGATCGTCGCCTACAGCCTTGCACAGTATGCCGAGGTCACCGGATTCTCACCGATCCTGAAGGGGCAGGACGACCGCCTGCCGCTTTGGCGCAACCTCCTGGGCCACGCCGCCGTCCTGATCAGTGGCGCTGTCTATGGCGTATTGTCGATCCCGCTTTGGACCCTGGTAGGCCCCTTCGGTGGAGCCTTAGCGGTCTTGTTGCTGGCGCTGGGGGTCATGAGCGTCACCGTCTCGTCGGGCAGCTGCCGCAGCATCCTGTTTTGTTCGCTGGGTGTGCTCTTCGGCTACATCGGCCTGATTCCAGTGTTCATGGCCCTGCAGGGCGCGACCGCGGCCTTGACCAGCATCGCGGGGCTCGCGGCCCTGTTGTTCTGCGCGTTCGCAATCGGATTGTGGCGCTCGGTCGACCGGTCGCACCGCGCAGAGACCGAGGCCCGGGATGAAAGCGAGCGCAAGCGCCTGGAAGCCGAGGCCGCGGTCACCGCCCAGAATACCTTCGTGGCCACCATCAGCCACGAACTGCGCACCCCGATCAGCGCCATGCTGGCGGGCGCGGCCGAACTGGCCAAGGGAGCCCACGACAACGCCTCACGCAACCAGGCCGCTCTGATCATGGACGCCGGCCGGATGATGAAGTCCCTGCTGGACGACATTCTCGACCACGCCAAGCTGGAAGCCGGACGCATGACCGTCGAGGCCGTGCCCTACGACGTGCGCCGGCTGTCAGCCCAGGTCGCCCGCTTCTGGGGCGTCGAGGCCCGCAAGAAGGGCCTGCGCCTGCGCGTTGAGGGCGCCTCGAGCCTGCCCAACTGGGTCGAGGGCGATCCCACCCGCCTGCGCCAGATTCTCAACAACCTGATCTCCAACGCGGTGAAATTTACCAGCGAGGGATCGGTCACCCTTCGCCTGTCCGCCTGGGCGTCGGAGGAAGACGCCTGCGCCCTGCGCTTCCAGATCGTCGATACCGGCTCGGGCATGGAGCCCAGCCAGATCGCGCGCCTGTTCACGCCCTTCGAGCAGGGCGACGCGGGGATCGCGGCCCGGCACGGTGGCACCGGTCTGGGCCTGGCCATCAGCCGCCAGCTCGCCCGCCTGCTGAACGGCCAACTGACCGCCTTCAGCGTCAAGGGTTCCGGCTCGGTCTTCACCCTGGCCCTGACCCTGCCCCTGGCCGAGGCGGGCGAGGCCGTCGAGCTGGCGCCCATGCCGGTGATGCGGACCCCCTCCGCCAGCCTGCCCGAGCCTGTCGCCGTGGAGGCGGCGTCTGAGGCCGCGGCCGAGGCCGGAACCGCCAGCGAATTGGCGGAAGTCGAGGACGGGGATGAGGGCCGGCCCGTCCGGATCCTGGTGGCCGACGATCACGAGATCAATCGCCGCGCGGTGCAGCTGGTGCTGGCCCCGACGGGCGCAATCATTACCTCGGTGGTCAACGGCGCCCAGGCGGTTGAAGCTGCGCGCACCGAGGCCTTCGACGTCATCGTCATGGACGTGCGCATGCCCGAGATGGACGGCCGCGAGGCCACCCGCCGCATCCGCGCCATGGCCGGTCCCAATCAGTTCATACCGATCATCGCCGTGACCGCCGACACCGAGGAAGACGACAAGACCGCCTGCCGCGACGCCGGCATGACCGCCTTTGTCGGCAAGCCGATCGACCCGGTGAAGTTGCTCAATACGGTGATCGAGGCCGTCAACAGCGCTGCCGACGAAGCCGACGAAGCAAACCGGAACGTCGCCTAGTTACTGTTACGGCAGTAGCATTTGTGGGTCGGGAAATTCCTGTCCATCCAGTCGCGCGCGCCTGAAGAGGACGTGTCTTCGTAGAGCAGGCAGACGTCTCGGCCGCGCCGGACCTTCATCTGCGCCAGGTCCCACATCTCGACGCTGGTCTCTTCGCCAATGCAGTAGACGCGGTATTTCGAAATCTCCTGGGCCTGGGCGCTCGCGCCAAGCGTCAGAGCCAGCACCGCCAAAGCCACGATGGTTCGCATGGGAGCCTCCGGTCCGGATCCAGAATACCCGCGTTCCGCAAATTTTCTAGGAGGCCAGCAAGTTCTCGAGCCGCGCGTTTAGCGCGACCTCATCCTTCAGAGCACATTCCCAGATTACCGCGACACGCCAGCCCAGCGCCGCCAGGGTAGCCTGATTGACGCCATCCCGCTCGCGGTTGCGCCCGATCTTGCCGCGCCAGTAGTCGGCGTTGGCCTTGGGTTGGCGCGCGCCGCGGGCGCAGTCATGGCCGTGCCAGAAGCAGCCATGGACGAAGATCGCCAGCTTGCGG
>JANNVY010000535.1:0-5083 GCA_031408375.1 Pseudomonadota bacterium
CGGTGACCGCGGCGGCCGGCGGGGCGGCCTGGTGGTTCGAGCCCGGCCGCCGACTGCGGCGCATCCTCAAGTCCCTGCTGAAGCGCCCGCCCGAGGCCGAGGCGATCGATGCCGGTCAGGGACGCGCGGCGGGCCTGGACCTGCATACCGGCGCCATCGCGGTGCTCTGGGAGAAGGGCGGCGCGGGCCTGGTCTACACGGTGGACGAGATCGAGGGCGCCGAGCTGATCATCGATGGACGGGTGGCGTCGCGCGTCAGCCGGGCGGGTGAGCGGCGAGCGCTGGACGCCCTGCCCCACGACGCCGAGCAGGTGACGCTCAGGCTCATGTTCGCCGACGCGCGATGGCCCGAGTTCGAGCTTGAGCTCTGGGGTTCGGGCTCGCTGGTGCGGGCGACGGACATGACGCCCGTCGACGCGATCCGGCTGGGTCGCCGGTGGCTGGCCCACATCGATGCATTGCTGAAGGCGAAATTGGAAACATCGGTTTCTCCTGCACAGTGAGTGCATTTGCAACGGCGCGCGGTCGCGCGCCTATGTCGCCCCCGATCCAGGGGAAAACCATCGATGAAACTCAGCGCGCCCACGGGACTCATTTTCGTCCTGTCACTGATCGTGCTGGCGGTCGGCGCGATCGGCCGGTTGCAGCCAGACCTGCTTGCGTCGCTATCCCCCGAAGTCGTCGCCAACAGCTTCTACTTCCTGCTCGGCGGCTACGGCGTCCTGGCCGCGGGCGTGGTGTTCAAGGGCCTCTAGTCGTTGCGGCGCTCGACGGCCGCCAGGAAGCGGTCGCACACGTAGTTCGCCTGCGCGTCCGTCATGTACGGATGCAGCGGCAGCGACAGCACGCGTGAGGCCAGGCGCTCGGCCATCGGCATGCCGCCCGCCGGGTTCAGGTGCTCGAACGCCTTCATCGTGTTCAGCGACTGCGGATAGTAGATCGCGGTCGGCACGCCGTCGTCCTTGAGCCGCGCCTGCACAGCGTCGCGGTCGTCGATGGCGACGGTGTAGTAGCCCCAGCCGCTCTCTGCGCCGGGCGCGAAGGCCTGGGGGTCGAACGCGCCTGACAGCCGGCCATTGTAGAGCGCCGCGATTTCGGTGCGGCGGGCCAGCTCATCGCCGAAGATCTTGAGCTTCTCGGTGACGATGGCGCACTGGATAGAGTCCAGGCGGCCGTTCATGCCCACGCGCACGCTTTCCTTGCGATTGGCGTCGGTGCCGTGCCAGCGGATCTCCTCGCAGGCTTCCCAGAGCTTTTCGTCGCGGAACATGATCGCCCCGCCGTCGCCGTAGCAGCCCAGCGACTTGGCCGGGAAGAAGCTGGTGCCGGTGACCTCGGCGATGTTGCCGGCGTAGCGGCCGTTCCAGCGGCAGCCGAAGGACTGGGCCGCGTCGGCCAGCACGATCATGCCGTGACGCTGGGCTATGGCGAACAGCGCCTCGTAGTCGGCGGGGATGCCGAAGAGATCGACCGCCACCACCATCTTCGGGTTCAGCCCCTGGGCCTTCGCCTCGGCAATGCGGCGTGCGAGGTCGGCGGGGTCCATGGCGAAGTCGCTGGCGCGTACATCGACGAAAACCGGCGTGGCGCCCGAGATCATCGCGGCCGAGCACGTCGCGTTGTAGGTGAAGGCCGGGATGAAGACCGCGTCGGACTTCGCCACGCCCAGCGCCATCATCGGGATGATGAGCGCATCGGTGCCGTTGCCGACCGCCAGCGCCTTCGCACAGCCGGTGAAGGCGCAGAGCGCGTCCTCGAGCTCACGCACCTCAGGCCCGTTGATGTAGGCGCCGTGGTCCAGGATGGCGGTGAAGCGGGCTTCCACCTGCGGGCGGATGCGGGCCTGCTGGGCCTTCAGGTCGATGAAGGCGATCGGGGACGGGGGCGTCGGCATGATCTGGTCTCTCTGTTCGGTCCTAGACGCCGGCGGCCTGGTCGACGGAGAGCGCCAGCACGAGCGCGCGGGCGGCCTCCTCGGCGGTGACGGCCGGGCGGGCGATTTCGCCGCGCACGGCGGCCAGGAAGTCCGAGACGCTGGCCCCCAGAGGGTCGCGGCCGCGGGCGGTCTCGGCGAAGTGGGGGTTGAGCTGGAACGGCGTCGAGTTCTCGAAGGTCCGGTTCATGAAGTCGATCTCGAGCTCGCCGGACGGATAGACCAGCTTCATCGAGCGGGCCCGCCCCTCGGCCACGCGTGAGGCGTGGAAGACGGCTGTCATGCCGCCGCCGAAGACGATCTCGGCGTGGGTGTCGTCCGAGAGCGCGCTCTCGACCGCTTTGCCTTTCGCCGTCACCGACGTCGCCTCCGTCCCGGCCAGGGCCAGCGCCAAGTCGAGGTCGTGGATCATCAGGTCCAGCACCACCGAGACGTCGTCGCTGCGCCCGGTCCACGGCCCCTGCCGGACCGCCTCGATGCGGACGGGCTTCTCGGGCGTCGAGAAGAGGCCCATCTCCTGGAAGACGATGCGCTCCTGGTGGCCGCAGGCGACGACCAGGCCGGTCTCGCGGGCGGCGGCGAGGATGGCCTCGCTCTCCTGTACCGACGCGGCGATCGGCTTTTCGACATAGACGTGGACGCCCGCCTCCAGCGCCTTCACCGCCAGCGAGGCGTGGGCCAGCGCGGGCGCTGCGATAGTCAGGACGTCCAGTCCGGCGATGAACGGGTCCCACTCATCGGCCAGGAAGCAGGGCGCGCCAATGAGTTCGGCGAGCGTTTCCGCGCGGCCGGTGCCACGATCATAGATGCCGACAAGGTCAACACCTTCGGCTTCGGCATATTTGCGGGCGTGATAGCCGCCAAAAACGCCGGCGCCGGCCACGCCTGCCCGCAGGGTCTTCATCTGAGCTCCGTTGAAAGCGGGCGTTAAGTGCCGCCCGGAGATTCTTCACGCAATACCGCAGCGATCACGTTCAGTCGCGGTTTGTTGCGGGGGCCGCGTGCTGTATGACCCCGGCTCGCCTGTTTGGAGTAGCCCCCGTGGCCCGCCTGTTTGACGCCTACATCGTTGTGGACTGGACCGCCGCCGAAGGTCGCAAGACCGGCGACCAGTCCGTGTGGATCGGCGTGGTCAAGCGCGACGTGCGCTTCCGCCTTGCCTACGAGACCCACAACCCGGCCTCGCGCGCCGAGGGCGAGGCGCTGATCCGCACCCTGCTGGCCGACCTGCGCAAGAAGGGCCAGCGCGTCCTCCTGGGCTTCGACTTCGGCCTCGGCCTGCCCGCCGGCACCGCCAAGCGCCTGGGCCTGAGCGGCGAGCCCTGGGCGGCGCTGTGGAAATTCATGGCCGGCAATATCGTCGACAAGCTCGACAACGCCATGAACAACCGCTTCGCCGTCGCCGCCAAGATGAACCGGCTGATGACCGACGAGGCCCGGCCCTTCTGGGGCGCGCCGGCGCGCTACGCCCAGCGCTGGATGGCCACCACCAAGCCGGTCGACGGCTATGGCGACGTGCCCGAGCTGCGCCGCACCGAGAAGGCCGCCAAGAAGAAGGGCGGCTCGCCCAAGACTGTCTGGCAGATGCACGGCGCCGGCGTGGTCGGCGGCAAGACCCTGCTCGGCATGGCCGTCGCGCGCCGCCTGGTCGACGAGCTGGGCGCCGCGGTCGCGGTCTGGCCATTCGGCACCGGCTGGCGCGCGCTGGACAAGGCCGACGTCGAGCCGCTGAGCGTGCTTGTCGTCGAGGTGCACACCCCGCTGTTCCCGGCCAAGCCCGAACCCGGCGAGGTCAAGACCGCCGCCGCCGTCCGCTCGACCGCCGAGGCGTTCTCGAAGCTCGACGAGAAGGACGAACTGGCCCCCCTCTTCGCCCCGCCCAAGGGCGCGAGCGCCAAGGAAATCGACGCGGTGACCAGCGAAGAAGGCTGGATGCTGGGGGCGTAGGGGCAAATTATTGCGCGGGTCCGGCCGCCGTCGCTTCGATGTCAAAGACCGGCCCAACAATCGTCCGTTGATCCGGCGGTGAGGGTCAACCTCGGGGACAAATCCGCGGAGCCCCCAGGGACCCGGCTGAAAGGGGGACACGCACTCATTATTGTTGTTCGATATTGGCGTTATGCAGCAATGAGTGTGTGCCCCGCTTAAAGTCCCTCTTGAGCAGCAACGGCCGCCCATTCCTCATAGGAAGCAAAGCTTCCGCGATCCTCCCAACCAGGACTGGCGAAGCTGTGCACGATGTTGACCTTCGGATCTCCGGAAAGATCGGAAAAGTCAAAACAGGCGATGTCGTCATAGGGCCCGTACTTGGCGAAGGGAATTAGTGCCCTGGTGGGATACTGCTTCCGCAGCGTACGAAGCCAGAACTCCAGCGTGTCGTCTTGCGGCTCGCCAAGAAACCACCACGGATCAGGCAGCCCTCCCGCGCCCTCGGAAGCAGCTTCCAGGTATTTCTGCGGGAAACGAAAGCCCTGTGGAAGGCTCTCCTCGCCGTAAGCAAAAGCGTTGAATGCCACGATCACGCTCCAATTTCCGGGACAGGATACCCAATCGCTTGAGCGAGCCCACCGGCGTTGTCTAAAGCGGCCTCCCCGCCAACTGCAAGAATCGCCCCGTCAACAGCACGGCCGACACCAGGCTCGCGACGATCACCGCCCAGATGATGCCGTCTACGCCCAGGCCGACCGGGTGGGCGAAGACCCAGCCGAGCGGGAGCATGATCAGGCCGTAGCTGATGAAGTGGCAGACGGTGGGCAACAGCACGTCCGAGCGCGCCCGCAGCGCCTGGGCGGCCACCACCTGCAGGCCGTCGGCGAGGAAGAACAGGCACGACAGGTAGAGCGCCGGCACGGCCAGGCCCAGCAGCGCGGCGTCGTGGGAGTAGAAGGCCGCGATCGGCCGCGCCCAGACACCCACGACCAGGCAGACCAGCAGCATCATCACCGCCGCCACGCCGAGGCCCAGCATCCCCGAGCGGACCACGCCCGCGCGATCGCCCGCGCCATAGGCCCGGCCGACCAGCACCCCGGTCGCCGCCGAGAGGCCCAACGGTCCCATGAAAATGATCGCCGCGATGTTCAGCACGACCGCCCAGGCCGCCACCGGCACCGAGCCCAGCTGGGCGGCGATGAAGGTCATGGCGGCGAAGGC
>JANNVY010000536.1:0-1996 GCA_031408375.1 Pseudomonadota bacterium
GCTTAGCGCCCGCGCAGCACACCCTCGGCGTCGCCTACTACTCGGGCCAGGGCGTCCCGCAGGACTTCGCCGAGGCGGCGCGCTGGTATCGCAAGGCCGCAGACCAGGGCGGCTCGACCGCGCAGTCCAACCTCGGCCTCCTCTACGATAGCGGCCAGGGCGTCCCGCAGGACTACGCCGAAGCGGCGCGCTGGTTTCGCATGGCCGCAGACCAGGGCGATGCCATTGCCCAGTTCGGCCTCGGCAACCTCTACGCCAACGGCCAGGGCGTCCCGCAGGACTACGCCGAAGCGGCGCGTTGGTATCGCAAGGCCGCTGACCAGGGCTTTGCGCTCGCGCAGCACAACCTCGGCTTCACCTACGACGCGGGCCAGGGCGTCCCGAAGGACTACGCCGAGGCGGCGCGCTGGTATCGCAAGGCCGCCGACCAGGGCTATGCGGACGCTCAGTTTAACCTCGGCGTCTTCTACGAAACCGGCAAAGGCGTCACGAAGGACCACGCCGAGGCGGCGCGCTGGTATCGCAAGGCCGCCGACCAGGGCGATGCCATGTCCCAAGCCAGGCTCGGCTACATCTACGGTAACGGCCAGGGCGTCCCGCAGGACTATGTCATGGCGTACATGTGGCTCAACTTGGCGGCCTCGCATCCGCCTGTGGGGGAAGCCGACAACTTCAACGCGCAACGGGATGGCGCGGCCGCGCGGTTGACCCCAGCCCAACTTGCCGAAGGCCAACGCCTGGCGAGGGAGTGGCGACCGAAGTGATCCGATATGGGGACACACACTCACTATCGGAGAACAGTAATATCGATTTACAAGAATGAGTGTGTGTCCCCCCGTTCCCCCCGTTCCCGTGGAATTCCGCACCAAGGCGAGTTCTTCCTAAGTGGTTGCGAGCAACTGCACGCCAGCTGCCCTCGCGGCGGCGATCAAGGCCGTGTCGGTAGTCGCCAACGGCATGCCACGACGCATTGCCAATTCGAGATAGGTGGCGTCGTAAGCCATGAGACGGTGCTGGTCCGCAAGGTGCGCCGTCGTGGTCCACGACCGGCCCGCCGTTTCGTCATCAATCTTGATCGGTAGTTCCTGGAGGAAGCCGGCAAGCCGCCGGCGCACATCGCGGTCGATCCGGCCACGGCGCTCGGCCGCCAAAAGGCCGTTGAGCGCCTCGACGGGCCAGAGTTGCGGCGCGATGGCGCCCGCCTCGGCGACCCGGTCCAGAAGCGCCATGATCGCGGCGGTCTGTTCATCCTCAAAGCACCAGGCGAGCGCGACGGAATTATCAACGACGAAGCTCATCGCCGACCTTCGCTGATCAGGTCCTTGAGCGTCAGGCCGTCGAGCGTCTGGCCCTTGCTGGCCGCGCGCAACCCGTCCGCGGCGGCGCGGGCCCTGGCGCGGTTGAAACCGGTTTCCAGCGGCGCCAGCCGGGCGATCGGCTTGCCGCGACGGGTGATGATGATTTCGCCCCCGGCTTCAACCTCGTCGAGCAGGGCGGTGAGGTGGTTCTTCGCTTCGAACACGCCGACGGTGTGCATCGCCCTGTTCCTTCTGGCTAGCTAGCTGGACAGCTTACCAGATGCGGGCCGCGCATTCCAGCGGTGGATGGGCGCGCAAAATCCGCCCGGTCCCGCGCTAATATGGGGACACGATACGGGGTCAGGTGCGCACGCTTGACCCCGCCGCCCGAACCAATGGAGCATTTCAGGTGACCGTCCGGGCCTTGCGGCCTTCAAGGTCGTCCTGAAACTCACTGCTCCCTGTTCCACCGCCGTCTCCCTGTTTTGCAGACCCGGCCTCCCTGTTCCGCAGAGCCACTCTCCCTGTTCAGACGATGCGAATTCTCCCTGTTTTTGCCCCCAAGTCTCCAGCAAGTTATTGAATTGCAAGCAGATGTTTACAAGCGCTCCTGTTATGGAAATCCAGATAACAGGGAGATAACAGGGAGCGACCCTGTCCATGCCCAGGCCGGGACCACTTCCCGGGCGCCGGCGCCG
>JANNVY010000537.1:0-4954 GCA_031408375.1 Pseudomonadota bacterium
CGCGCCAGCTATCAGATGGGCACCAACATGAAGGCCTGGACCTTCATGATCCTGCGCAACCAGTTCTACTCCGAAAAGCGCCGCTCCTGGCGCCAGACCCAGCTCGACCAGGAGGCGGCCGAACGCACCCTGATGGCCATCGACGACCCGGCGGCCCCCCTTGCGCTGGACGAACTGCGTCAAGCCCTCAACACCTTGCCGGCGGAACAGCGCGAAGCCCTGGTCCTGGTCGGCGCGGGCGGCTTTGCCTACGAAGAAGCCGCCGAGATCTGCGGCTGCGCCGTGGGCACGGTGAAATCCCGGGTCAGCAGGGCGCGCCGGGCCGTACAGGCGTCGCTCGAAGCCGGGACCTACGAACGCGACGGAACCCCCGCCGGCGAGGCGATGGGCTCCATACTCGCGGACGCGGACCGCCTCAGCGGCGCGAGGTGACCAGGCCGTGAGGCTGCTCGGGGCGCGACCGGCGCGCGGACGCAGGCTCCAGACCATCCGATTCCGGCTGTTCATGGCGCTGTCGCTGGCCTTGTTGCCGGTCCTGGCCCTGAGCGGACTGCAATCCGCCGAAGCCTTCAAGCGCGAAGCCCAGCACCAGCGATCCGACCTGCTGCTTGGCGCCGAGCGCAGCGCGGCCAGTGCGCGGGCCCGCATCGACGGCGCGGTGGTGCTGCTCGACGCCTTGGGTCCGGAATCCACCGGACCCACCTGTGAAGCCCGCCTCGCCGGTCTTGCAGACCGTGTGGCGGGCCTCGACGCCCTCGTTCGCTTTGGCGCTGACGGCAAGCTGGTCTGCGCCAGCGGTCCCGTGACCTACAGTCGAGTCGGATCGGCCGGCGACTGGTTCGCACGCCTCAGGGGCGGCGCCGGCATGACGGTGACCCGCGCGCCCAGCGGCGCGTTCAATTCCGAACCCGCGATCATCGCCGCGATCCGGTCTGAGCGGCAGGGCGGCGCCTTCGATGGCGCGTTCCTGGCGGTCATCCCCCTTTCGGCCCTGCGCCCGGTCGCCGAGGACCGGGCCATGCCGGACAACGCCGAGGTCGCGGTCATGGACGCCTCGGGATCGATCCTGACCGCAACGGAGGTCGAGGTGTTTCGCGGCGTGCCGCGCCACTGGACCTCGAAGGCCGGCGATGACGGCTCCACCTTTTTTTACGCCCGTGACAGGGGTGGCCAGAACCGCGTCTACGCTGGCGCTCCCCTGGTCGGACGCGATGTCTTCGTGCTCCTGTCGGCGCCCGCCCAGGGCCTGTTCAGCTGGGCTCGCCTCAACCCGTTCGCCAGCCTGATCCTGCCTGTCCTGGCCTGGCTGTTCGCCGTCGTCGCGGTGCTGGTCGTGACCGAGCGGATCGTGATCCGCTGGCTGGGGTATCTGGATCGAATCGCCCGGGTTTACGCCAAGGGCCGCTTTACCGTCCGGCCGGTCCAGGCGCGCAATGCGCCGCTGGAGATCCGCACCCTGGCCATCACGTTGGACCAGATGGCCGACGCCATCGATGCGCGCGACCACTCCCTGCACGAGTCCATCGCCCACAAGGACGCGCTGATGCGCGAGATCCACCATCGGGTGAAGAACAACCTGCAGGTCATCTCGTCGCTGCTCAACATACAGCAGCGGTCCCTGACCGATCCGGCGGCCCGCGCCGCCATGAGCGACACCCGGCAGCGGATCACGGCGCTCGCCCTTGTCTACCGCGCGCTCTACCAGAGCCCCGACCTGCGCCGCGCCGCTGTGCGCCAGTTCCTGGAAGAGCTGATCGCCCAACTGCTGCAGAGCGATCTTGGCAAGGGACCGCTGGTGCGCACCGAACTGGACGTCGATGACCTGATCATCGATCCCGACAAACTTGCGCCCCTGGCGCTGTGGGCCGTGGAAGCGATCACGAATGCCCAGAAGCACGCCTTCGACGGCCGTGGGGGAACGCTGAAGGTGCGGTTCAAGGTGTCGGAGGCCGATACCATTCTGGAGGTCGAGGACGACGGACCGGGTATCCTGGTGGACCCGGACGACGTGCGCGGGGGCGTGGGCCGCACCCTGATGACCGCCTTCGCCCGTCAATTGCGGGGCCATTCGGAGGTCGTTGCTGGGCCCGATGGAGGCATCATCGCGCGCCTGACGTTTCCAACTCCCGATCTGAGTGACCAGGATGCGAAGGAAAACGGGAACTCCGAAGCGGCCTGATCGTTTGGGTGGCACAACTGGAGGCTAAGTCCCAATGCGTACGTTCTTTGTCATACTCGCCGCTGCCGCGGCCCTCACCACCGCCGCCTGCAACACCATGCGGGGCGTGGGTGAAGACGTTTCCGCCACCGGCGAAGTCGTTTCCGACGTCGCTGTCGAAGCGACGCCCAAGTAGGTCCCGGTCGGGATTTCGTCCTGAATACACAAGGGCCCCGTGGCGACGCCGCGGGGCCCTTGGCTTGTCCGATTGCCAAGCCCGGGCGGCGTGGTAGACCCTTGTAAAACACGGGGGAAACCATGAGCGATCAGGGCAAGGCGGCCGAGAAGGAACCCGGCCTGTTGACCGTCGTCGGCGCCTCGGCCGCCGGCACCGCCTTCGAATGGTACGACTTCTTCGTCTTCGGATCGCTCGCTACGGTCATCGCCAGGCATTTCTACAGCGGGGTCAACGAGGCGACAGGCTTCATCCTGGCGCTCGCGACCTTTGCCGTGGGCTTCCTGGTCCGCCCGCTCGGCGCTCTGGTATTCGGCGTGTTCGGGGACATGAAGGGCCGCAAGGGCGCCTTCCTCATCACCATCACCGCCATGGGTCTGGCCACCGTCGCCATCGGCCTGCTGCCCGACTACGACGCCATCGGCATCGCGGCGCCCATCGGGCTGATCATCCTGCGCATGATCCAGGGCTTCGCGCTCGGCGGAGAGTACGGCGGGGCGGCGATCTATGTCGCCGAGCACGCGCCGGCCAAACAGCGCGGCCTGATGACCAGCTTCATCCAGACCTCCGCCGCGCTTGGCCTGATCGGCGCCCTGCTGGTGATCTGGGCCTGCCGCGAACTGATGGGCAAGGAAGCCTTCGAGGACGGATGGGGCTGGCGCATTCCCTTTGTGCTGTCGTCGCTGTTGCTGCTGATCTCGCTGTGGATACGGTTGAAGCTTGGCGAGAGTCCGGCCTTCAGGAAGATGGAGGCGGAGAGCGCCCACCACCCGCGCGCGCCCATCAGCGAGACCTTCGGCAAGTGGGTGAACCTGAAGAAGGTCTTCCTGGTCCTGTTCGGCGTGATGATCGCCCAGGGCGCCGTCTGGTATTGCGCCTTCTTCTACAGCCAGTTCTTCATGCAGAAGATCATCAAGCTCGACGACGCCGTGGTGCTGCAGCTGATGGTCGCCGCCACGGCCGTCTCGGCCTTCCTCTACGTCTTCTTCGGCTGGTTGTCGGACAAGATCGGGCGCAAGCCGGTGATGCTGTTCGGCATGATCCTGGCGGCGGCGGCCTTCGTCCCCAGCTTCGGGACTTCGGCTTTCCACTTCATGACCCGCGCGGGCAACCCCGCCCTGGCCGACGCCCAGGCGTCTTCGCCGGTGGTGGTGACCGCCGACCCGGCCAGCTGTTCCTTGCAGTTCGATCCGGTCGGCAAGGCGACCTTCGCCTCGTCCTGCGACATCGTGAAGGGCTACCTGACCAATGCGGGCGTCTCCTACCAGAACCGGGCCGGGCCGACCGGATCGATCGCCACCGTGACGGTGGGCGAGCAGGTGGTGACGTCGAGAGACGGGCGTGGCCTCGACAAGGACGGGCTGAAGGCGGTGCGATCTGGCGTCGAGGGCGAGGTCTCCGCCGCCCTTCGCGCCCACGGCTACCCCGAGAAGGCTGATCCGGCCCGGACCGACATGCTGACCATGTTCGGGATAATGCTGGTCTTCGTGGTCGCCGCCACGGCGCTCTACGGGCCCCAGGCCTCGGCCCTGGTCGAGCTGTTCCCGACGCGGGTGCGCTACACCGGCATGGGCGTGCCCTACAACATCGGCACCGGCTGGGTCGGCGGCTTCCTGCCGGCGGCGGCCTTCGCCATGATGGCGGGCTCCGGCGATATCTATTTCGGGCTCTGGTACCCGGTCGGGTTCACCCTGGTGGCCATCGTGGTGGCCATTCTGTTCCTGCCCGAGACCAGGGGCCGGGACCTCGACAACATCCCGGACTGATTTTGGGAGCCCAAATGCTCCGCCATCGGCGAAGAATTTGGGCGGCTAGGGCGTCCGCACCCGCACCTTCGACGCCGCCTCCCGACCCTGGGCGTCGACCACCGCCAGGCGATAGAAGCCCGGCGTGCGGGGCCGCCAGACCACCCGGCCCGAGATCGGGTCGGCCTCCAGCGGCTGGCCGTCCACGTACCAGGTGAGGTTCTCGCCACGGGCGGCCAGCACCAGGCCGCGGCTGTCGTCGCCGGCGGCCTCGACCTGCACCACCGCCCCGTCGGGCGGGAAGATCATCACCGGGCCTTCGGTCTGGTCGCGCAGGGTGGTGAGCGCCGAAGGCGCGCCGCGCGGGGCCACCGGCGAGGGCACCCGGGTGGGCGCATCCAGCACGTCGAAAACGTCGAAGAGCATCGGCGCCGCTGCGTCGCGTCCGGTCAGGCCGCCCCGGGCGCCGCCGTCGGCGCGGCCGGTCCAGACCACCACCACCTTGCCGCCCCCGACGCCCGCCGCCAGCGCATCGCGGAAGCCGTAGGAGGTGCCGGTCTTCCAGGCGATGCGCGGTCCGCGCGACATCAAGGCGCCGGGCGCGCGGCCCCGCGGCGGCGGCGTGTCGCGCAGAATATCCAGCACCTGCGACGCCGCCTCGGCGCGCACCAGCCGCACGCCGTGGGCGCGCTGGCGCTTCTCGGCCTCCACCAGGGTCCAGGCCAGCGGCTTGGCCAGGCCCTCGTCCCCCAGCGCCTCATAGAGCACCGCCAGGTCCTGCAGCGTGATCCCCGCCCCGCCCAGCGCCAGGGCCAG
>JANNVY010000538.1:0-4102 GCA_031408375.1 Pseudomonadota bacterium
TTCCTCGCCGGCGTGGTCTACGCGCTGCTCCCCGCGAAGAAGGCCGAATTCGACCACGCAGCCCGCATGCCGCTGGACGGGGACGACGACTGATGCCCGACAATTCGCCCCACAAAAAACCCGACAAGGACGAGCACTCCGGCATCGATACGACCGGCCACGTCTGGGACGGCATCCGCGAGCTGGACAATCCGCTGCCGCGTTGGTGGTTGTGGATTTTCTACGCCTCGATCGTCACGGCAATTGTCTACTGGGTCCTGATGCCGGCCTGGCCTGGCATTTCCAGCTACACCAAGGGCTACCGCAACCATTCGGACCGCGCCGCGCTGACCGCCGAACTGGCGCAGATGCGCGTCATCCGCGGCGCCCAGGGCGCCAGGCTGACGGGTGCCTCGCTGGAGCAGATCGAGCAGGATCCGGCGCTGCAGGCCTATGCGCTGGCCGCCGGCGCCTCGGCCTTCGGCGACAACTGCGCCACCTGTCACGGGGCGGGCGGCGCCGGTTCCAGGGGCTATCCCAACCTGCGCGACGACGTCTGGTTGTGGGGAACCGGCAGTCTTGCGGACATCGAGCACACCCTGCGCGTCGGCATCCGGTCCGACCATCCCGACACTCGCCAGTCCCAGATGCCGGCCTATGGCCGTGACGGGATGCTGCAACCGGCCCAGATCGCCGACCTGGCCCAGTATGTGACCGCCATTTCGGGCCGTCCCGCCAGCCGCTCGGCCGTGCGCCGCGCCGCGCCGATCTACCAGGCCCAGTGCGCGGTCTGCCACGGACCTGCCGGCAAGGGCGACCAGACCCAGGGCGCACCCGACCTCACCGACGGGGAGTGGCTCTACGGATCAAGCACCGCCGCCATCTCGGACCAGATCACCAACGGCCGGGGCGGCGTCATGCCGACGTGGGAAGCCCGCATGGATCCGGCCACCATCAAGGCCATGGCCGTCTACATCCACGCCAACGCGGACGGCCAGTAGGAAGCGTAGGGTCATGACGGTTGTCATCGACAGGATCGGCAGGACGACCCTTCGGACCTCCGAACGAACGCGCCCGCCTGCCCCGGCCCCGAAGGACCCTTCCCAGCCGACGCCCCCGCCGCTCTATCAGAAACGCGTCCCGATCTATCCCAAGCTGGTCCACGGCCCGTGGCGAATGCTCAAGTGGGGCTTTCTGATCACCCTGCTGGGCCTCTACTACGCAGCGCCCTGGCTGCGCTGGGAGCGGCCCGGGGACCTGCCCGACCAGGCCGCGATGGTCGATTTCGCCCATGGCCGGTTCTACTTCTTCGGCCTGCAGCTGTGGGCCCAGGAGGTCTATTACGTCACCGGCCTGCTGGTGGCCGCCGCACTTGCCTTGTTCCTGGTGTCGGCCGTCTTCGGTCGCCTGTGGTGCGGCTATGCCTGCCCCCAAACGGTCTGGACCGATCTCTACATCGCCGTCGAACGCCTGTTCGAAGGCGACCGCAACGCCCGCATGCGCCTCGACAAGTCACCCACCAGTTTCGACAAGCTGTGGCGCAAGGGCGGCAAGCATCTGACCTGGATCGCTATCGCACTCGCCACCGGCGGCGCCTGGTCGCTGTATTTCGCCGATGCGCCCACCCTGTGGCGCGAGTTCTGGACCGGTGAAGCCGAGGCGACGGCCTATCTGTCGGTCGCCATCCTGACCATCACCACCAACGTCTTCGCCGGGCACATGCGCGAACAGGTCTGCACCTACATGTGCCCTTGGCCTCGCATCCAGGGCGCCATGCTGGACGACCACTCCCTGCAGGTCACCTACCGATACGATCGGGGCGAGCCGCGCGGCCCGCACAAGAAGGGCGAGACCTGGGAGGGCCGGGGCGACTGCATCGACTGCAACCAGTGCGTCGTGGTCTGCCCCATGGGCATCGACATCCGAAATGGCTCGCAACTGGAGTGCATCAACTGCACCCTGTGCATGGACGCCTGCAACGAGATCATGACCAAGGTCGTCCGCCCGCGCGGGCTGATTGCCTTCGACACCGACGCGGCGGTGAGCTGCCGTTCCAGGGGCGAACCGGCGACCTACAAGCTGGTCCGTGGCCGGACCATCTATTACGCCGTCGCCCTGGCCGTCGTGGGCGCCGTCATGCTGACCGGGCTGGGCACACGTTCCAGCCTCGACCTCAGCGTCATGCGCGATCGCAACCCGACCTTCATCCGCCTGAAGGATGGATCGATCCGCAACGGCTACACGCTTCGGGTCTCCAACAAGGCCTCGGACGCACGGGACCTTGAAGTGCGCTTCGAGGGTCCGGCGGGAACCCGCCTGCACACGGTCGGCCTCGAGGACGCCCCGACCGTTGTTGTCAACGTGCCTGCCGGCCAGGTCCGAACCCTGCGCGTCTTCGCCATCGCCCCTGCCGCAAGCCTGACCAGCCATTCCCAGCCGGCGGCCTTTACCCTCACCGATCCGACTGGCGGCAACGTCGATCGCGTCCCAACCGTCTACCTGTCTCCAGGGAAGTCCGCGCCATGACCGACACCCCGGTCGCCCGCCACTCCGTGATCACCGGCCGCCACGTGCTTTTCGCCGTCGTGGCCTTCTTCGTTGTCGTGATCGGGCTCGATACCCTGTTCACCGTCTGGGCTGTCCGGACCTTCCCGGGCGAGGTATCGCCGCGCGCCTATGAAGATGGCCTGGCCTACAATCGTATCCTGGCCGAGCGCCGGGCGGAGAGGGCGCTGGGTTGGCGCACGCGGGTGACGCAGGGATCTGCGCCGGGCCGCGTCACGGCCCGTTTCGTCGACGCCGCCGGCAAGCCGATCGAAGGCCTGACGGTCAAGGCCGCCTTCACCCGCCCCGCCACCCAGTCGGGGTCGCGCACCGCGATGCTGACGGCCGCGCTTGCTGGTGAGTACGCCGGCGGCCCCGCCCTGGCGGACGGCGCCTGGGACCTGACGCTAACCGCATCCGACGCTCAGGGCCGCGAGTTCCAGGCCCGGAGGCGGCTCGTATGGCGATGACCGACACCGTGACGCGCGTCCTCGCGGACGCCGCACCAGAGGCCGCAACGCGCCTGGAGCTGCTCGTGCGCGGCGCCCGCTGCGCCGCCTGTATCGGCAAGATCGAGACCGCCATGCGCGCCGTGCGCGGCGTGACCTCCGCTCGTCTGAACCTGACGACCGGCAAGCTGGCGATCGTAGCGGAAGCCAACGGCCCCGCCGCCGCTGTCCTGATCGCGAAACTGGACGAGGTCGGCTATCAGGCCGTGCTGTTCGACCCGGGGCAGGCGCTCGCGGGCGAGGACGCGGAGGGCCGTCGGCTGGCCAAGGCGCTGGGCGTCGCCGCCTTCGGGGCCATGAACGTCATGATGTTCACCGTTCCGGTCTGGGCCGGGGCGGACATGGGTGAGGGGATGCGCACCTTCCTCTACTGGGCGGCCGCCATCGTGGCGACGCCCTGCGCGCTCTATGCCGGCATGCCCTTCTTCGAGTCCGCCTGGCGGTCTTTGCGGCGCGGGCGGGCCAACATGGATGTGCCGATCACCATCGGCGTACTGCTGACCCTGATCGTCAGCTTCAGCGAGACCCTCCAGCGCGGCCACGAAGCCTATTTCGACGCCGCCATCAGCCTGCTCTTCCTGCTATTGATCGGGCGCTACCTTGACCACCAGCTGCGGGCCCGGGCTCGGTCTGCCGCGCGCGACCTGCTGGCGCTGCAGGCCCCCACCGCCAGCGTGCTGGACAGTGACGACTGCATCCGCGTCGTGCCGACGCGCGAGGTACGGGTCGGCGACTTGCTGGCCATCGCCGCCGGCCAGCGCGTACCGGTCGACGTCGTCGTCGAGCACGGCGCGTCGGACCTCGATCTTGCGCTGGTCACCGGCGAAACCGTGCCGGCTCAGGCCATCGCCGGGCGCTCCATTCCAGCCGGCGCCCTGAATCTTACCGGCCAGCTGATCGCCCGCGCCGTTGCCGTGGCCGGGGACTCCACCGTCGCCGCCATCGCCCGGATGATGGAGGCTGGGGCCCAGTCACGCTCGCGCTACGTCCAACTGGCCGAGAAGGCCGCCGCCATCTACGTGCCTGTCGTGCACGCGGTCGCCCTGCTGACGGCGGTGGGATGGCTAATC
>JANNVY010000539.1:0-2263 GCA_031408375.1 Pseudomonadota bacterium
GAGCGTCATCTGCATCAGCTTCCTCAAGCGCGGTGATCAGGTTCTCGGGGTGAAGGTGCCGCTGATACCTGACCGTGACCACCAAATCGTCTGGCAAGTCAAAGCCAAGACAAAGTCCGAGGTGCCGTTCTCCGTAGTGACTCCATTGGACCGGACTGCTCCAAATTTGGCTGAAGCACAAAATTCCATATTTGGCAGCGAACTCGTCGCGGAAGAGGGCAAAAGCCTGTCGATGCTCGGGCCTACTTAGGGTGACACCGCGCAACTCGAATGGGTCATTTAGGTCCAGGAGAGTGGCAATCTTCAGGCGACGACGCCGGATATCGTCGAAGCCGAAATCGCGATTCACAAAGTGATAGAGACGCATTGCTGATCCCCCATCGAAAAACCCCGCCGGTTCTCACCGACGGGGCTCCCCAAACTCAAACCGCAATCAGAGTCTGATCAATACCCCTGGATCCGCGCATACCGGTCCCTATGGAACGCCTGGTTCCCGAACGCCGCTTCTGCCGCCCGCGCGCGCTTCAGATAGAACCCCGCATCATGCGCATCGGTCATGCCGATGCCGCCATGCATCTGCACCATCTCATTCGACACCAGATGGAACGTGTCGCCCATCTTGGCCTTGGCCAGCGACACCAGTTCCGGCACGTCCGGGGCGTCGTTGTCGATGGCGGTCAACGCGGCTTCCACCGCCGAACGTGACAGTTCCAGTTCGGTGAACATCTTGGCCGCGCGGTGTTGCAGGGCCTGGAACGACCCGATCACCTGGCCGAACTGCACGCGGGTTTTCAGGTAGTCCAGCGTCACGTCAAAAGCCTGGACGGCGGCGCCCAGCATTTCGGCGGAGATTCCGGCCCGTGCGCGGTCCAGCGTCTTTTCCAGCAGCGCCGCGCCGCCGGTCAGCTTGTCAGCATCGGTGACGGCGACGTTATCAAACGTCACGTTGGCGGCGCCGCGGCTGTCGGCCAGGCTCAACCGCGAGCGGGTCACGCCGGCAGCGTCAGCGGCCACCAGATAGAGCTCGATGGCTCCGCCCGACATGGCCGAGACCACAAACACATTGGCCGCCATGCCTTCCAGCACGAAGGTCTTCTTGCCCGACAGCTTGCCGCCGGCAACGGTGGTGGCCACCTTGTCTGGACGGTGGTGGGGCCCTTCGTCGACCGCCAGGGTGGCGATGGCCGTGCCTTCGGCGATCTTGGACAGCCAGGCCGACTTCTGCGCGTCCGACCCACCCAGGATCAGCGCCGAGGCCGCGCCCAGTGCGCTGGCCAGCAGCGGCGAGGCGGTCAGCGTCCGGCCGGTCTCTTCCAGCACCAGACCCAGCGACAGATAGCCAAAGTCCGATCCGCCGTACTCCTCCGGGATGATCACCCCGGCCCAGCCCATTTCCGCCATCTCGTTCCAGGCGGCGGCGTCATAACCCAGCTCGACCCCGCTATCGCGCATCTTGCGAAACGCGGTGACGGGCGATTTTTCCTGCACCCAGCTCTTGGCGGCATCGCGCAGCATGCTCTGTTCTTCAGTCAGAACGGCCATAGTCGTTGTTTCCTCTCATCCGAATTAATCTGTCATCCCGGTCCAGGCTTCGCGAAGCGAAGGGCCCGAACCGGGAACCAATTTTCATCAACCCAACTCTCTCTTCTCGTCATCCCCGGGCTTGACCCGGGGACCCATGCTGACCTGCCGCTCAACAATCTGAACAACCCGGAGCTTGGGTGGCCGGGTCAAGCCCGGCCATGACGATCAAAAAATAGGTTTACGTTTCACCCCACCATCACTTGCTTTGCGTAAGGTCCGGCAAGCCCAGAATGCGTTTCGACACGATATTCGATTGCACTTCCGACGAGCCGCCGAAGATCGTGAAGGCCTTGCCGAACAGCCAGCCGCGCACGGCGCCCAGTTCTTCCGCCGAAAAGTCGTCGCCCTCCCAGCCCAGGCCCTGGTGGCCCATGATTTCCAGCGCCATTTCGTGACGCTCCTGGATCAGGCTGGTGCCGGCGTTCTTCATGATCGAGGTGGCGCTGGAGGGGCTGGAATTCCCCTTGGCCTCCACCATGGCGCGCACGGCCGTCTGCTGGAACGCGCGCATGTTCATCACATTGTTGACCAGCCGGGTGCGCAGGTCGGTGTCGGCGATGCGGCCCTCCTCGTCCAGGCCCACATAGTCCTTGGCCAGTTGCTCGATGGACTTGCCGCCTGAGCCTAGCCCGCCGCCGGCGCCCGTTACGATCACAACCTGGCCGTCGAAGCGAATATC
>JANNVY010000540.1:0-4954 GCA_031408375.1 Pseudomonadota bacterium
GGATTTGGCACGCTCGGCGGCTACGGCGACACCACCGATTCGGTGGACTGGGCCTTTGGCGGCGCCTGGACATCATCCAGCTTCCCCCCCCCCATGACCACCCAGGTCGCCGCCTATATGGGTAGCGGCGGGACCTTCCAGTCCGACGACCTCGTCACCCTGTGGGGCGGCGCCAACAACATCTTCAACAATATCGCCCTGTCCTTGGCCCAGCCGAGCCCGACCGGCTACATGCAGACCGTCGGCGCGCTCGCTGCCAACGACATCGGCAGCATGGTCAATCAGGTTGCGAACGCCGGCGCCGGGACCATCCTGGTGCCCAACCTGCCGACCCTGTCGCTGACACCCGCCTTCGGCGGCGGCAATCCGGCCGCGCCGCTCGCTGACGCCGGCGTCGTCGGGTTCAACACGACCTTGCGGACGAACCTGTTCAACCAGGCCGCCGCCCATCCCAACACCAACATCATCCTGATGGACGTGAATTTGGCGGGTACTTTCCTGGCCGCCAACGCCGCGCGCTTCGGCTTCACCAACGTGACGTCGGTATGCTTCAACGGCGTCACGGTCTGCGCCTCGCCCGGGACCACCTTCTACTGGGACACGGTGCACCCCACGACGGCGGGTCACGCCTTCATCGCGGCCCTGGCCACTGAATACCTCTACTACGGTGACTTCTCGGTCCCGACCTCGGCCGAGGGCGAGACGGCCCTGCGCCACCGCGCCCAGGCCTCCGACGCCGTCTTCGGCCGCATCGGTTCCGGCGCTTTCGAAAGCGATCGGACCGGCGTGTCGATCGTTATCGACTCCGAACAGGCAACCGTGGATGCGCGCGGCCTGATGCCGGAAACCGAGGACGACTCCACCAGCTTCCGGATCGTGCTTGAGCATGTTCAGTCCGAAAACCTGATGTGGGGCGGCCAGTTCAGCGGCACCCGTTCGGAAGTCGAGGCCGGACCGCTGGAGTTCACGTCCGAGAGCTTCGCGCTGGACGCTTACGTCGGCTGGCGATCGGGCGATGGCCTGTTCGTCAACGCCCTGCTGGGCGGAAGCCAGGACAATTACCGCGATATCAACCGTCTCACCGTGATCCCGACCGTGGTCAACGATTCCACCACCGAGGGGTCCAGCTGGTCGGCCAAGCTGCAAGGCGGCTGGATCTTCGACATGGGCGGACTGTCCATCTCTCCGCGCGCTGCGGTCGGCTTTGCCAGCACCACGGTCGAGGGCTACACCGAAGACGGCCCCATGGTGCGCCAGGTCATCCATGACCGCACCATCGAGGCCGTGACGGCTGAAGCGTCGATCCGCTTCGAAGGCGACATGGGCTCCAATGTCCACGCCTTCCTGGAGGCCGGCTACCGCGACAACCTCGACTACAATGCCGACGACGTCACCGCGTCGCTGGCCGACAACCCCGCCCTACCGCTGAGTACGGCGGTGGGTGAGGCGGACGGCGGCATGGCGATGATCGATGCCGGTATCGCCGCTGATCTCGCCGACAACATCTCCGTCGGCGTCGGTTACCGCGGCCGCATGGGCGACCAGCTCGATTCGCACATGGGCCGCCTGTCGCTGAACCTGCGTTTCTAGGACCGGCTTTCTGGTCAGGATTTGAAGAGGCGGCGGTCGCAAGACCGCCGCCTTTTTCATTGCTGGAACAGAGGGATCGTCAGTGGCGCTTGTCGCCGCGGCGCTGGGGCCGGAAGAGGGGCGTATAACCGTCCAGGTAGGGGTCGATGACCCGCTTTTCGTAGATGGTGAAGGCGCATTCCGATGCGCTGGAGAAGCGGTCGGCCTCGCCCAGCTCGTCGAGGTAGCTCCAGGGCGAGCGGCCATCCGCCGGCGTGGTCGGCAGCCACTTGTCGAAACGTACGGTCCAGTCGGCGGACATGGCCAGCCTCCGGGTGGTTTTCACCCGGCATATCAACGTTCCGCCTACCCGCGGGTTCCGTTCGCTCCGCATCCCCGCCACAGTGATGCTAGAACTTCTGAACCGGGGAACAGCCCTGATAGGGCGAAAATGAGCCAATGGCGGTGAAGCTTGAGATCATCGGCTGCACGTGAGGGTCGGATTGAGGCGGCGCCGGCGACAGCCTTGCGCATCGTGGGATACGGCGTCTACCGGCCGCACTGCGCCCGCCCCTCCGAAGGCATGGACGCCCTGTTCGGCAAGGAGCCCGGCTGGACAGAGGCGACGTTCGGGATCGCGGCGCGAGGCCTGGCCGACGAGCACGAAACCACCTCGGTCATGGCCGCGGGCGCGGCGCGCCAGGCCCTGGCGGAAGCGGGCTGGGGCGAAGACGACTTCGATGTGCTGATCGGCGCCTGCGGGGTGATGGAGCAGCCGATTCCCGGCGCTTCGGTGCTGATCCAGGAGGCCCTGGGCCTGGGCGGATCGGGAATCGCCGCCTTCGACGTCAACCAGACGTGCCTCTCCTTTGTCACGGCGCTCGACGTTGCCGCCATGGGCTTCGCCAGCGGCCGCTGGAAGCGGGCCCTGGTGGTGGCCAGCGACATCGCCTCGGCCGGTCTCGACATGACCACGCCCCATGCGTCGGCGATCTTCGGCGACGGCGCGGCGGCGGTATGTCTGGAGGCCGGCGAGGACCCCGCGGGTCCGGCCCTGCTGTCACGCGGCTTCGAGACCTACGGCGAGGGCAAGGATCTGTGCAGCTTGAGGGCGGGCGGCACGCGCATCCGGGTCGAGGAAGGGTACGAGGCCCTGGTCGCCGGATCGAAGTTCCAGATGGACGCCTTCGGCATCTTCAAGGCCGCCGCCCGCCGCCTGCCGCCCCTGCTGGACCGGGTCCTGGACGAGGCGGGCCTGACCCGCGAAACGGTCGACGTCATCGTCCCCCACCAGGCCAGCCGCCCGGGAATCGACCATGTGAAGAAGTTGATGGGCGGCGACCCCGAGCGGGTGATCGACATCTTCAGCGACCACGGCAACCAGATCGCCGCCTCCCTGCCCACGGCGTTGGTCCACGCGCAGGCCCAAGGCCGCCTGACTCCCGGCAAGACCGTGCTGCTGCTGGGCACCGCGGCCGGAATCAGCGCCGCCGCCATGGTCCTGAGGGTCTAGTGCGCAAAGCCCTCGTCACCGGCGCCACGGGCGGCCTCGGCCTGGCCGTGGTCGAGGCGCTTGCAGGGGCAGGCTACGCCGTGCGGGCGACGGGCCGTGACGCGTCGGCCCGGCCAAGGCTTGAGGCGATGGGAGCGGCGGTGGTTCTCGCCGACCTGACCGATCCCCGGGTCGCCGCCGCCCTCTGCGACGGCATGGATGCGGTCTTCCATGTCGCGGCCCTGTCCAGCCCCTGGGGCCGCGATGCGGTGTTCCAGGCCATTAATGTCACCGCCACCCAATCCCTCCTGGTGGCGGCGAGGGCGGCGCGCGCCGACAGCTTCGTCTTCGTCTCCTCGCCGTCGATCTACACCCGGCCACGTGACCAGGTCGGGTTGACCGAAGCCGACCCGATGGCGGTCAGGCCCATGAACGCCTACGCGGCGACCAAGGGCCAGGCCGAACGGCTGGTGCTGGCCGCCAACGCCCCGGGATTCGCCACCATGGCCATCCGGCCGCGCGCCATCGTCGGCCCCGACGACAAGGTGTTGCTGCCGCGCGTGCTGCGGCTGGTCGAGCGCGGCCGGTTCCCGGTCATGCGGGGCGGGGCGGCCCTGATTGAGTTGACCGACGTGCGCGACGCAGCCCGCGCCCTGCTGCTGGCCGACCAGCGCCGAGCAACAGTGGCGGGCCGGCCCTTCAACATCTCCGGCGGGCGGCCGGTGGCGGTGCGCGACCTGGCGCTGCGGCTGGGAGAAGCGCTGGAGCGGCCGCTGAGCCTTGTGCCAGTGTCGGTGAACGTGGCCACGGCTGCGGCCTCGGTGATGCAGACGGTCTGCAAGCTGCTGCCGGGCTATCCCGAGCCGCCGCTGACGCCCTACAGCGTCGCCGCCCTGGCCTGGTCCCAGACCTTCGACCTGACCCAGGCGCGCGAGGCGCTGGGCTACGAACCGCGGCACGATCCGATGGAAACGGCCGAAGCCATGGCGCGAGCGGGCGCATGACCCGCTGCGCCGTCCGCATCCTGCAGGCCGGGGAATGCACGCACCCCGCCGCCATGGCCCGCGAGGGCGCGAGCCTGGCGCCCGCGGTCTTCCCCGCCCTGGCCGGGTTGATCGTGCATCCGACAGAGGGGCCGGTGTTGTTCGATACCGGCTACGATCCCGCCTTCCTGGCCGCCACGCAGCCGTTCCCCGAACGCTTCTACCGCTGGGCCACGCCCGTCCGGCTCGACGAGGGTGAGGCAGCGGTCGACCAGGTGCGGCGCCTGGGGCTGTCGCCTGACGATGTGGGCGCTATCGTGATCTCGCACTTCCACGGCGACCACATTGCGGGGCTGCACGCCTTTCCCAAGGCCCGGCTGTTCTGCGCCCGCGCGGGCCTGGCGGAAATCCGCAAGCCGGGCCGGATCGGCCGGGTGCGCAAAGGTTTGCTGGCCGACCTGGTGCCCGCCGACGCCGAGGCGCGGGCAGTGTTCTTCGAGGACCTTCCGCGCGTCGCCCTGCCTGCGGCGCTGCGGCCCTTTGAGGCAGGCGCGGACCTGTTCGGCGATGGCTCGATGATCGCCGTCGAGCTGCCCGGCCACTGTCCCGGCCACTGGGGCCTGGTGGTCCGGCGCGAGGACGACGCCTTGGAGTTCTTCATCGCCGACGGCGCCTGGTCGACCGCCCAGGTGCGCGAGAACGCACCACCGCCAAAGCTGACCACCGCGGTGCTGGGCCAGACCGAACCCTATCGCCGCACCTTCGCCGCCCTGCACCAGCTTTGGGCGTTGAATCCGGAGCTTACGCTGACGCCGTCGCACTGCCCGGAGGCCGCCGCGCGGGCGGTGACGCGCAATGGCCGCTGAGCGGGGCGCCATCCTCGCCGCCTGGTGGACCGCCAAATGGGCTC
>JANNVY010000541.1:0-3482 GCA_031408375.1 Pseudomonadota bacterium
TACGACGAAACCGCGACGATCGCGTTCGTTGGCTCTATCGTCCTTGCGGTTGCCCTGCTGCAAGGCGTGGTGCGACCAGGTGACCGTGGTGCCCGAGAGCAGCAGGATCAGGGTGTTGACCAGCGGCAGGTGGAAGGGATCCAGTGTCTCGACCCCCTGGGGCGGCCAGTGCGACCAGGCTGTGGCGACTTCCTCGATGGGCGAGAGCGCGCGGACCTCGTTGAAGAGGCTCATCTCGAAGAACATCCAGAACCACGCGACGAAGAACATGATCTCTGAGACGATGAACAGGACCATGCCGTAGCGCAGGCCGATGGCGACCACCGGCGTGTGATCGCCCGCGCGGCTTTCCTTGATCACGTCCATCCACCAGCCGAGCATGGTGTAGAGTACGCCCGCGAAGCCAGCGGCGAAGAGGAACCAGGATCCCTTTTCGATGCCGAACAGGCCCTTGAGCCATGCAACCAGACCCACGGCCATCACCGTCGCGGCGATGGAGCCGATCAGGGGCCAGGGGCTGGGATTGACCAGATGGTAGTCGTGTTTGACGGCGGCGTGGTCGGCCATGGGCGCTCAGCTCGTTTGGAGGGTCCGGACGGGTCCGGACCATGCATTGATTCCAGTGTGGCTATAGACCTTTGACGGGCTTCCCGCCAAGGCCCGGCGTGTTGGAAACCGGGCCCGGCGCCGATGTCGGTCGTTGGATTGTTCCCGCGGACCGCGCAGCCGGGAAGAAGGTGTAGGAGAGCGTGATCTCCTGGATGCCCCTGGTCTCCGCGTCCGTGGCCAGTTCCGGGTCGATGAAATAGGTCATTGGAAACTCGATCGTCTGGCCGGGCTGCAGCGTCTGTTCGGTGAAACAGAAGCACTCCAGTTTCCCGAAATAGGCGCCGGCCGACTCAGGAACCACGTTGTAGACGGCCTGGGCGGTGACCGCCCGGTCGGACGTGTTGGTCACCTTGAAGAAGGCCAGGGCCGTGCGGCCGATCTGGACTTCCTGACGGGTCACGTCCGGCTTGAACTCGAAGGGTACGCCATTGACGTTGGTGTCGAAGCGCACGGTCATGGTGCGGGCGATCGCCTTGGCCGGCGCCGCCGTGGCGCGACCCACGGTCCCGTCAAAGCCGGTGGCCTCGCAGAAGGCGCGATAGAGCGGCACCGCCGCATAGGCCATGCCGACCATGCCCGCGAAGACGAACACCAGGATCAGTCCAAGGCGCGTGTTCCGGTTCACGAGACGTTGGCCCCCAGCTTCACGATGGTGACTACGAACACCAGAACGACGAATGCGACGAGCGCCAGGGCCATGGCGATGTTGCGCCGGCTGCGGGCGCGCTTGGCGTCCTCGTCCATCACAGGGTTCCCTTCAGGCCATGCTCGGCCAACAGCGCCGCGAACAGCGCGAACAGATAGAGGATCGAGAAGGCGAAAAGATTGCGCGCCGACTTGGCCTCGACCTTGACATCATAAAGCACCTCTTCGCGCCCGACCGAGTCGGCGTCGGGGCTGTCGCCCGCGCGGCTGCGCCATAGGCGTAAGGCCAGCAGGATGAAACCCGCGCCGCCTGCGATGGAGACGATGCCGTAGAACAGGCCGCCCAGGCCGATGAAGATGGGGGCTATGGCCACGGGCACGAGCACGAGGCTGTAGATGAATATCTGCAGCCGGGTGGATTTGGCGCCCTTCACCACCGGCATCATCGGGATTCCGGCCTTGGCGTAGTCCTCCGAGGTGTAAAGCGACAGGGCCCAGAAGTGCGGCGGGGTCCACAGGAAGATAATCAGGAACAGCAGCCAGGCTTCAGGCGGCGCCGTGCCCGTCGCCGCCGCCCAACCGATCACCGGCGGCAGGGCGCCGGCGGCGCCGCCGATGACGATGTTCTGGGGCGTCGAGCGCTTCAGGATGATCGTGTAGAACCAGGCGTAGAAGACCACGGTGAAGGCCAGCAGGCCCGCGGCCAGCCAGTTGATCGCCAGGCCCATCAAGGCCACGGCCAGGGCCGCGAGCAGCACACCGTAAGCCAAGGCGTCGCCGCGGCTGACCCGCCCCGCCGCGACAGGCCGTCCGCGGGTGCGCCGCATCAGGGCGTCCGAGTCGCCCTCGACCGCCATGTTGAGCGCGCCTGCCGCGCCCGCGCCCACGGCGATGCAGAAGACCGCCACGGCGGCGAGGAAGGGATGGATGCGCTCGGGCGCGCAGACCAGGCCAGTCAGAGCCGTGAACACCACCAGCGACATCACGCGCGGCTTCAGGAGTTGGACATAGTCCGACCACAGGGCCGGCTTGTCCGGACGGGCAGAAGCTTCGGAGGTGATCGCGGCGGGCTTGGGCATGGCCTGGGGACTTGGGGTCCTGATGCAACGTGGGGACGGAGCGGGTGTCGCTCCGTCCCCCATGTCTGGCAATGGTCTGAAGTCTAGTGTTCGTCGTCCTTGATCACCGGCAACTCGTTGAACTGGTGGAACGGCGGAGGCGAGCTGAGGGTCCACTCAAGGGTCGTGGCGCCTTCTCCCCAGGGGTTGGCTTCGGCCTTGCGGCGGCGGATGGCGGCCTCGATCAGTACCAGCAGGAAGATGCCGACGCCGGCGAGCGTGATCACATAGCCGATCGAAGAGACGTGGTTCCACTCGCGGAAGGCCGGGCTGTAGTCGACGATCCGACGCGCCATGCCCTGGAGGCCCAGGAAGTGCTGAGGGAAGAAGACGATGTTCACGCCGATGAACATGACCCAGAAGTGGGCGGCGCCGAGGAACTCATTGTACTTCACGCCCCACATCTTCTCGAACCAGTAGTAGAAGCCGGCGAATATCCCGAACACGGCGCCGAGGCTCAGCACGTAGTGGAAGTGCGCCACGACGTAATAGGTGTCGTGCAGGCTGTAATCGATAGCCGCATTGGCCAGGACCACGCCGGTCACGCCGCCGACGGTGAACAGGAAGATGAACCCGATCGCCCACAGCATGGGAGTCTTGAAGTCGATTGAGCCGCCCCACATCGTGGCGATCCACGAGAAGATCTTGATGCCCGTGGGCACCGCGATGACCATGGTAGCCGCCACGAAGTAGGCGCGCAGGTCCACCGGCATGCCGACCGTGAACATGTGGTGGGCCCAGACAATGAAGCCGATGAAGCCGATGGCCACCATGGCGTAGGCCATGGCGAGGTAGCCAAACACAGGCTTGCGCGAGAAGGTCGAGACAATGTGGCTGACCATGCCGAAGGCCGGCAGGATCAGGATATAGACCTCGGGGTGGCCGAAGAACCAGAACAGGTGCTGGAACATCACCGGATCGCCGCCGCCGGCGGCGTCGAAGAAGTGGGTGTTGAAGTTGCGGTCGGTCAGCAACATGGTGATCGCGCCGGCCAGCACGGGGAGCGAGAGCAGCAGCAGGAACACCGTCACCAGGATCGACCACACGAAAAGCGGCATGCGGTGCAGTGTCATGCCCGGCGCGCGCATGTTGAAGATGGTGGTGATGAAG
>JANNVY010000542.1:0-10979 GCA_031408375.1 Pseudomonadota bacterium
TCGAAGACTTTCGCCGTCTCGGACGGTTCGAGGTTGATCTCCACGGTCGGAATGCCGCGCCGCCGGGCTTCGGTGACGAAGCCAGCGGCGGGGTAGACCGTGCCCGAGGTGCCGATGGCGGCGAACAGGTCGGCGCGGGCCAGGTCCTGCTGGATACGGCTCAGGAACATCGGGGTCTCGCCGAACCAGACGACGTGGGGCCGCAGGCCTCCAGCCTGGTCGCAGGCGGCGCAGGCCAGGTCGATCGACAGCGCACCGGTGAAGCGCTCGACGTGGCCGCAAGGGCCGCAGCGCACCTTCAGCGCCTCGCCGTGCATGTGGACGACGTCCTTGTGCCCGCCCAGCTCGTGTAGTTCGTCGACGTTCTGGGTCACCAGGGTCAGTGCCCCGCCGCGGCCCGGCAGTTCGCGTTCCAGCCGCGCCAGCGCCTCGTGGGCGGCGTTGGGCAGCGCTTCGCGGTGGACCTGGCGGCGCAGGTTGTAGAAGGCGTGCACCTTGTGCGGGTCGCGCGCGAAGCCCTCGGGCGTGGCCACTTCCATAAGGTCGTACATCGACCAGATGCCGCCCTTGTCGCGAAAGGTGCCCAGGCCGCTCTCGGCCGAGACGCCCGCGCCGGTGAGGACGAACACGCGCATGGGATTTGGCTGCTCCGGGTGCTGACGGCTATGACAGGCCCTGACCCTAGCCTGCGGACCCCCAATGCGCACCCTCCTGCCTTTCCTTGGCGCGACCGTCGCCCTCGTCGCCGCCGCCGCCGTCCACGCCGCCGCGCCGTCGCCGAAGAAGCCCATCCAGTTCGAGCGGATGATGGGTCGCTGGTACGAGGTCGCGCGCACCGCCAATGACCGTCAGCGGGGCTGCCACGGCTCCTATTCAGACTGGACGCGCGGGGCCGACGGCAAGGTCACGGTGGTCAATCATTGTCGCAAGGGATCGCCTACCGGGCCGGACACGGTGTTCCGCTCGACCGCTCGCCTGGTCGATGCGGGCAAGGCGAAGATCACCATGAGCTTCTTCCTCGGCGCGGTGAGCCAGGAGTACTGGATCCTCGACCGCGCTGACGACTACAGCTGGACGATCATGGGCACGCCCGGCGGCAACTATGTCTGGATCTTCAGCCGCACCAGGACGCTGACGCCCAGTCAGCGAGACGCGCTCGTCCGCCGGGCGCGAGCGCTCGGCTACCCGGCCAACCGGCTTGAGATCGAAGGCGAGCCGGGCGAACGCCAGACGCCCTTGGTCCCTTGACGTTTCGAACATAACCGGAACATGTTGGCGGCCATGTCTGTCAGCGCCACCGCCGTCGTCCTCACCTTCTCGCGCCCGGAGACCACGCTCACCGTCACTCGCGGGGCGGGTCGGCTGTTCCGGGCCCTGGGCTATGCGCCCCTGCTGGAGGTGGGGCTGCCCAACGGGCGGCGCGCCGACGTTATGGCCATTGGTCCGCGCGGCGAGATCGCCATCGCCGAGGTGAAGTCCTCGCTGGAGGACTACCGGGTGGACCGCAAGTGGGGCGACTATCTCGACTACTGCGACGCCTTCTATTTCGCCGTGGCGCCCGAGTTTCCGCGTGAAATCCTGGCCGAGGGGCCGGGGCTGATCGTGGCCGACGGCTTCGGCGGCGCGGTGCTGACCGAGGCGCCGTCCAGCCCGCTGTCGGGTCCCCGCCGCAAGGCGCTCACCCTCGCCTTCGCCCGGCTGGCGGCAGCGCGGGTGGGGATGGGGTAGCCGGCCGCGATTTGCCGTCGCCTGCCGCTCGCGCCATCATCGACGCGGAGCCACTGGGAGGTCGCGCCATGATCGGGATCGCTTTCGCCTTGCTCACCGCCTTGCACGTCATGGCCGGTGGGAACGCGCCGCAGCGCTGCAGCTCGGACAACTACGGCAACACCACCTGCGAGACGGCGCGCGGGACCATTCGCTGCGACCGCGACAACTACGGCCACGAGACCTGTTCAGGCGCCGGCGGAACCACCCGGGCGGATTCCGACAACTACGGCAACACCACCATCTCGGGGCCGGCCGGCACGGCCCGGTGCAGCGCCGACAACTACGGCAGCACCACCTGTTCGACGCCCGCCGGATCGATCCGCTGCAGCGCGGACAACTACGGCAATACGACGTGCGCGGGCCCGGCCGGGAGCCTGCGCTGCAGCGCCGACAACTACGGCAACACGACCTGCAGCTAACGTCCTCCTCCCATGTTCGCGGCAGCGAACGGGGGAGGAGTGAATGGGTCAGTCCGCGTTGCGGTCACGCGAGCGGCTGTTGGAGCGGGCGCCGGATTCGCGGGCCTTCTGCTTTTCCCAGTAGGCCATGCCGTCGCGCGGCTTGAACATGGTGCGCGGCGATCCCTTGCGGTCGGCGACCACGAAGGTGTTGCCGGCCGGGTCGTAGAACAGCCGGTCGCCGTTGCGCCGCGTCAGGGTCTGCGTCCCGCGCGGCGGGTGGTCGATGAAGGCGTGGGCCTGGCGGACGTAATCGGCGACGTTGCGGGCGCCGAAGTCACGGCCGTCGCGTTTGAAGTGATAGTCGGCGTTCTGGGTGGAGGTGTATTTGCGGTTCGAGGACCACATGGACCGCTCGGCGGTGTCGGCCCGGTCGCCGCGCGCCTCGCGCCCGATATCGCGAGCCTCGCGTCCCGGAGCATAGGCGCTGTCGCGCGATCCGGAATCGTAGGCCGCCTGTTCGAGGTCGGCATCGCCCGCGCCCCGGGCGCGGGTCTCGACCGCCGAGGGGCCATTGTCACAGCTGGCGGCCAGTCCAAGCGCGGCCACGGCCGCAACGGTCAGGATTTTCGACGTCCACGTCTTCATGGGGCTCCTCCACCTCTCGGACAGCACCGTTATCCCAAGACCAATGTTCATGCAATGTTCTAATTTCGCGAATCTGTCCGCACGCGCTAAACCCCTTGCAATTCCTTGGGCGAATTCCTGGAGCCAGCCTTGTCCGACAAGCGCATTCTATTGATCGTCGGCGGCGGCATCGCCGCCTACAAGGCCCTGGAGTTGACGCGCCTGTGCAAGAAGGCCGGGATCGGCGTGCGCGCCATCCTGACCCGCTCGGGCGAGAAGTTCGTCACCAACCTGTCGCTGGCGGCCCTGACCGGCGAGCCGGTGCGCACCGACCTCTTCGACCTCGGCGCCGAAGCGGAGATGGGCCACATCGAGCTCTCCCGCTGGGCCGATCTCGTCGTGGTCGCGCCCGCCACCGCCGACCTGCTGGGCAAGGCCGCCAACGGCCTGGCCGATGATCTGGCCTCCACCACCCTCTTGGCCACCGACAAGGCGGTGCTGGCCGCGCCGGCCATGAACGTGCGGATGTGGAACCACCCGGCCGTGGCGCGCAACGTCCAGCGCCTGGCCGCCGACGGCTGGCGCTTCGTCGGCCCCGATGAGGGCGAGATGGCCTGCGGCGAGTTCGGACCCGGGCGCCTGGCCGAACCGGAAGCCATCTTCGCGGCCATCACGGCGGCGCTGGGCGGCAAGCCCGCCTCGATCCCGCCCGCGCGCCTGCCCGGTCCCGGCCCGCTGAAGGGCAGGCACGTTCTGGTCACCGCCGGCCCCACCTTCGAGCCCATTGACCCTGTGCGCGGCCTGACCAACCGGTCGTCGGGCAAACAGGGCTACGCCATTGCCGAGGCCGCCGCCCAGCTGGGCGCGCGCGTGACCCTGATCTCCGGCCCCACCGCCCTGCCGATCCCGCCCGGCGTGGACCGCGTCGACATCGAGACGGCCATCCAGATGGAGGCCGCCTGCAAGGCCGCCCTCCCGGCCGACGCCGCGGTCATGGTCGCCGCCGTCGCCGACTGGCGCCCCGAAGCGGCCGCCGAGCTGAAGGTCAAGAAATCCGGCGGCGGGGCCACCGTGCGCTTGATCGAGAACCCTGACATCCTCGCGGGCCTGTCGAAGAAGGGCCCCAACCGGCCCAGACTGGTCGTGGGCTTCGCCGCCGAGACCCATGAGGTCGCCCGCTTCGCGGCGGAAAAGCTGATGGCCAAGGGCTGCGACTGGATCGTCGCCAACGACGTGGGCGCCCGCGACGGCGCCGCCCCGCTGGTCGGGGCTGTGTTCGGCGCCGACGACAACCACGTCACCCTGGTCACCCGCAAGGGCGCCGAACCCTGGGAGGCGGCGTCCAAGCGCGACGTCGCCCGCAAGCTCGTCCAACGCATCGCCGAGGCGCTCAAGTGAACGACACCAGGACTCTGGCAATCCAGATCGCTCGCCTGCCCCATTCCGAAGGCATCGACCTGCCGTCCTACGGCACCGCCGGCGCCGCCGGCATGGACCTGCGCGCCGCCGTCCCGGAGGGCGAGGACCTGATCATCCAGCCCGGCGCCCGCGCCCTGGTGCCCACCGGCCTGACCATAGCCGTACCCGCCGGCTACGAGGCCCAGGTTCGCCCTCGCTCGGGCCTGGCGCTGAAACACGGTGTCACCTGCCTCAACTCCCCGGGCACCATCGACAGCGATTACCGGGGCGAAGTCGGGGTCATCCTGGCCAATCTGGGGCCCGAGGCGTTTACCATCCGACGGGGGGATCGCATCGCTCAGATGGTCGTCGCCGCCTATGCGGCAGTGGCCTGGGAAGAGGCCAATTCCCTAGACGAAACAAGGCGAGGGGCGGGGGGCTTCGGTTCCACCGGACAGCGTTAGGTTAACGCTCCGATTCGCCTGCCTACCCCAAAATGTGGTAACCACACCGCTTGCCCGGGATTTGGGGGCATGTGGGGAGGGTAACTACCAATGGAATCCATCATGGGTTTCGTGCGTCCGGCGTATGACTTCGTCCACGCCGGGTTCGCGGATGTGAAATCTCAGGTCATGGCGCTGGTGATCGCGCTGCTGGCCGCCATTCTGATGACCTCGTGGGGAAGGCTCATCTTCGTGGCGATCGGTGCGGCGGTCGTGCATGTACTTGTCCAGGCGGTCATGCCGCTGGCTCAGGGCGGCAAGCTGACCATTCCGGACATCATGGCGATGCCATTCTGGAGCAGCTTCGGCGGCCTGGCGGTCGGCTATCTGATCCTGATCGCGATCTTCTTCTTCCTGAAGCACAACGTCTTCAAGGTCGGCGGCCGCCACTAGGCCGGCGAGAGCCCAAAACGAATGAACGGGCGAGGGTGACCTCGCCCGTTTCCTTTTGGACCACGAAAAACACGAAAAACACGAACGTCCTCCGGTCTCCGTTGCGTGTGCCCGGCTGACACGCCAGAGGCGCGTCGATCTTCGTTCAGGCGCCGTATTATCCGGATAACGTTCGTGTTTTTCGTGTTTTTCGTGGTTGAATCTCTTTCTAGCCCGCCTTGAACCCCAGCACGTCCTGCATGTCGTAAAGCCCCGGCGGCTTGCCAGCGACCCAGAGGGCGGCCTCCACGGCGCCGCGGGCGAACAGCGAGCGGTCGCGGGCCGAATGGCTCAATGTCAGGATCTCATCGTCGGCGGCGAAGACCACCTGATGCTCGCCCACGATCCCGCCGCCGCGTTGCGAGGTGAACCCGATCCGGCCGGTCTCGCGTGGGCCGGTGACGCCATGTCGGGGCGCGGAGCGCAGAGCCGCAAGGTCGCTTCCGCGCGCCTGCGCCGCCGCCTCGCCCAGCATCAACGCCGTACCCGAAGGCGCGTCGGCCTTGCGGCGGTGGTGGGCCTCGAAGATCTCAATGTCCCAGTCGCGCGCGTCCAGCCGGGCGGCCGCTTCGCGCACCAGCCCCAGCATGACGTTGACCCCCAGGGAGAAATTGCCCGAGAGGACAACGGGCACGACCCTGGCCGCCGCCTCGACCGCGGCGCGCTGGGCCGGATTGAAGCCGGTCGAGCCGATCACCAGGGCGGGCTTGCCGGCCAGGGCGGCGCGGTCGGCCAGCATGGCCGATCCCTCGGCGGTGGTGAAGTCGATGACCACGTCGCAGCTTGAGAGGTCCGGCTCTTCGCCTCGATCGAAGCGCACGGCGGTCAGGGCGTCCTCGCGCCCGTTCAAAGCCTCCTGGACCGCCCGGCCCATGCGCCCGCGCGCGCCGGCGACACCGATGTGGACCAGACCGCTCACAGGCTTGTGCTCGCCATGGGGGTGTTCGCCCGCTTGTGGGTTTTTTTAGAATACGCTATCGGACTCACCGACATCAGGGGACCCCCATGAAGCTCTACTCCGGCTATATTTCGCCCTTCGCCGCCCGGGCCCGAATGGCGGTCTACGCCAAAGGCCTCGATGTGGAAATCCTGCCGCCGCCCGGCGGCTCGAAGTCGTTGGAGTATCTGGCGATCAACCCTATGGGCAAACTGCCCTGTCTGGTCACCGACGAGGGCCATTCGGTGCCCGAGAGCGGCATCATCGTGGAGTATCTGGAGGCGCTTTATCCCGAGCGGCCCCTCACCCCGGCTTCACCGGAGGAGGCGACCCTGGCGCGTCTGGTGGCGCGGATCGGCGAGCTCTATGTCCTCGCGCCCCTGTCCAAGCTTTTCAACCAGCTCGATCCCAGGTCGCGCGACGCCGAAGCCGTGGCCGCCGCCATCGCGGAGATGGAGACAGGCCTCTCCCACCTTGAGGCCTTCCTCAGCCCGTCAGGCCCCTTCGCCACAGGTCCGCACCTGACGCTCGCCGATTGCCAGCTGGTGCCGACCCTGTTCTTCGTCCGAGCCCTGGGCCCGCTGTTCGGCAAGGATTGGCTGGCCGCCTTCCCCCGCGTGAATGCCTACTTCAGCTCGGTCAGCGCCGACGAGAGCGCCGCGAAGATCCAGGGCGAAATGATGGACGCGCTCATCCACTTCCAGAAGACCGGCGAGTTCAGGTAGCAGGCGCCTCCGGCTCCCTCGGATAGCCGTTCCAGTCGCAGGGCATATTGACCGGTCCCAACAGAGCCGTCGTAAGGGCGCAGAACAGGCTCTGGCCGCGCGCGCTGTTGGTCATCACCAGCATGCACCGGCGTCCCCGCTCAAGACAGATCGCGTAGTTGGTGGCGCCGGAGCCGTTCCCTTCCTTGAACCACGCGGTCCCGTAGGGAGAGCGCCAACGGCCCCAGCCCAGGCCATAGGCCAGGCGGATGCGGCTGTTGGCGTCGCCGACGGCGTTCGTCGGGTCGTCGGACGGAAACTGCCGGGCCTGGGCGATCAGGATCTGTTCGTCGACCAGCTCGCGGCGCGCGCGGCGGCTGAGGCCGTCGCCGCGGACCATGGCGGCCAGAAACCCGGAGAAGTCGTCGAGGGTGGTGTCCATCGACCCGGCGGCGCGCACGTTGCGCCGGGCGTTGTGACCCACCGACTTGCCCTCCTCGTCGTGGCCGCTGGCGTTGTTGCCGGCGAAATCGTCGCGCCAGGTCATGCTGGTTCGGGCCATGCCGAACCGGTCGAACACCCGCCGCTGCATCTCCGCGCCAACGTCGAGCCTGAGGCCTTCTTCGAGGACAAGCTGCATCAGATTGATGCCCTCGCCCGAATAGACGTAGCGCGAGCCGGGCTCGAATTTGATGTCGAGTTTCTCATTGGCGTTCAGCCAGCGGAAGTTCGGCATCCCGGAGGTGTGGGACAGCAGCATGCGCGGCGTGAACTTCCGCCAGCGCGGGTCGGCGGCGAGGTCGGCGTAGTCCTCGTACTCGGGCAGGGGTTTGGGCAGGTATTCGGCGATCGGCCGATCGAGGTCGAGCCGGCCCTCGTCGACGAGTTGCAGGCACATGTAGGCGAAGGCGCCCTTGGTCAGGGAGGCGCCGTACATCACCGTGTCGCGCTCGAGCGGCGCTCCGGTCGAGACGTCACGAACACCGTAGGTGCGCCGGTAGACGACCTGGCCGTCCTCGATCAACGCCAGCGCCAGACCGGGAACACGGGCGCGGATCATCAGCGCCTCGACCTCCGCGTCGACGCGACCGGGTGACAGGCCCTGGCCGTCGGCGCGATGGAAAAGGGTTCCCTGCGCGACGGCGGGCGCGGCGCAGGCGACGGTCAGGAGAATGGCGGTGATGAGGCGTTTCATCGGGGCGCTCCGGTTGATGCGCCGACCCTGGCCTGGGCCGCAGATGGCGGTCGCCTCAGTTTTCCGCCGGTCGCGAGGTTTTTTGAATCTGAGCCGCGTGCTCCGACGGGCTCCGGCCATAGGCGGCGCGGAAGGCCCGGTTGAAGGTGGCCTTGGAGCTGAAGCCCGCCTCCAGCGCCAGTTCCAGTAGCGTCGCCCCGTCTCCTGCTTCCAGCCGCCCGGCCACGGCTTCGGCGCGCATGCGGTTGATCACCTCCGCGAGGTTCTGGCCCAGCCCTTCGTTGAAGCCGCGCGAGAGATAGGCGGTGTTCACGCCAAGCCGCCGGGCAAGGGTTGCGCTGGACAGATCCGGCTCGCGCCACCAGCCGGCGTCGCGGATGCGCTCGCGCCACTCTGCGCCGAGCGCGCTCCAGTCCCTCTGGGCCGCCGGTGCGGGAATCGGGTCGTCGGCCATGACGGGGAAGCGACGGTCCGAACAGCGCCAGCCCTCAATGCCGGCGTAGGCGCCGAACAGGGCCAATGCGACCGCAAAGGCGAACACCTGGTCGCTGTCCAGTTCACCCACCCACCAGGTGTAGGCACGCACCGCCGCGAGGATCGCCAGCATGGTCATCAGCGCCAGAATCAGGCGGCTGAACCAGACGGCGCCGTAGCGGTCAGCATCGCTTCGGTTCTGCGGCAGCCAGCGGCGATAGGCGGCGACCTCGTTCAGGCTTGCCCAGCCATAGGCGGCCATCGAAGCAAGCGCGACGGCGTCGAACATCGTCCGCAGGGCGTGTTCGTGGAATTCCCCGAGACCGCCGAGGCGACCGGTCAGGAAAAGAAGCTGCAACACTCCCAGCCAGGCCAGCTGAAGTCCGGCAAGGATCAGGTGGGGCCATAACCGGTCGACTCCGGGGCCGCGGGTCAGGGTGCGGATATAGCCCCACAGCAGCGGCCCGAGCGCCAGAGGCATGCTGAATGGAGGCCAGCCGTTCCAGGGAGTAGGAGCCTCGATTCCGCCCACGATCAGGGCGTAGGGCGCCATGATGCCTGTGAGGACCACGAGGACGGCGGCCAGTCGGCGCTCGGGTGCGCGACCGACGCCCACAAGGGCCACTGCCATGGCGAGGTTGAGCAGGCCTGCTGTCGCAAGCGCGCCGACCCGCCAGTCCAGATCGAGATGGTCCATCCGTGCAGGCGCCCCTTTGCCCGGACGCACTGTAACGCGGACGCGCGGCGCTAGAAGCCTGGCGTCAGGCTCCGGCTTCGCCACCCGTCAGGTCTTCCCAGAAACGCTTTGCCTTCTTCAGGAAGCCCGCGTTGCGCGGGTGCTGTTTCTCGCCGCAGCTTTCCGCCAGCTCGCGCATCAGTTCCTTCTGGCGCGCGGTCAGGTGGGTGGGGGTCTCGACGTAGAGCTCGACCACCAGGTCGCCGCGCTGGCGGCCGTTGAGAGAGGCCATGCCGCGGCCCTTCAGACGCATCGACTTGCCGGTCTGGGAGCCCTCGGGGATCGAGATGGTGGTCTTGCAGTCCGAACCATCGGGCTTGATCGACAGGCAGGGGACCTCGATCTCGCCGCCCAGCGCCGCGACCGTCATGGGCGCCGGCACGCTCACGTGCAGGTCCAGGCCGTCGCGTTCGAACAGTTCGTGGGGGCGCACTGCCAGGAAGATGTAGAGGTCGCCGCGCGGGCCGCCCCGTAGACCGGCATCCCCTTCTCCCGAAAGTCGTATGCGAGCGCCGTCATCGACGCCGGCGGGGATCCGGACCTGCAGCGTCCGCTCCTTGCGAAGCTGGCCCTGGCCGTGACACTTGAAACAGGGATCGGCGACCATGCGCCCGGCCCCGCCGCAGCGCGGGCAGGTGCGCTCGACCGCGAAGAAACCGTTGGCCGCGCGCACGCGCCCGGCGCCGCCACAGCCCGAACAGGGCACCGGCTGGGTGCCCGGCTTGGCGCCGGTGCCGTCACAGGTGTCGCAGGTGACCGTGGTGGCCGCCGTGATCTCGACTTCGGCGCCGGTATAGGCCTGTTCCAGGGTGATGGTCAGGTCGTGGCGGATGTCGGCGCCACGCATGGGGCCGGAGCCTCCGCGCCGCTGGCCGCCTTGTCCGAACATGTCGCCGAAGACGTCGCCAAATACCTCCGAAAAGATGTCGTTGACGTCGTGGAACTGGGCCCCGCCGCGGCCGAAGCCGCCGCCGGACTGGCCACCGCCCATACCGTTCACGCCGGCATGACCAAAGCGGTCATAGGCGGCGCGCTTGTTGTCGTCCGACAGGACCGAATAGGCCTCGTTGACTTCCTTGAACCGGCCCTCGGCGTTTTCACAGCCGCCGTTGCGGTCCGGGTGGTGCTCCATCGCGGCCTTGCGGAAGGCGGACTTGATCGCCGCCGCATCCGCGCCCCGCTGGATGCCCAGAACTTCGTAATAGTCGCGCGCCATACTGCGTTACGCCCCTAAATCGCCGCGTATCCGGGGCGGCGGCCTTCCACCGCCCCGGACCGCGTCTTTGCGTTACGCCGACTTCTTCTCGTCGCCGTCGACTTCCTCGAACTCGGCGTCGACAACGCCCTCTTCGGCCGCGCCGTCGGCGCCGGCTTCGGAGGTCGCATCGCCTTCGCCCTCGGACGCCTGGGCCGCGTTGTACATGGCCTCGCCGAGCTTCATCGCGGCATCCGAGAGAGTCTTGCTCTTGGCCTTGATCGCCTCGGCGTCCTCGCCTTCCAGTTCGGCCTTCAGGTCGGCCAGGGCCGTCTCGATGGCGGCCTTGTCGTCGGCGCCGACCTTGTCGCCGTGATCGGCCAGAGCCTTCTCGGTCGAATGCACCAGGCCCGAAGCGCCGTTCTTGGCTTCCACCAGTTCCTTGCGCTTCTTGTCCTCGGCCGAGTGGGCCTCGGCGTCCTTGACCATGTTCTCGATGTCCTCGTCCGACAGGCCGCCGTTGGCCTGGATGCGGATCGAGTGCTCCTTGGCCGTGGCCTTGTCCTTGGCCGAGACGTTGACGATGCCGTTGGCGTCGATGTCGAAGGTG
>JANNVY010000543.1:0-8982 GCA_031408375.1 Pseudomonadota bacterium
CCGGAGACGGGGGCGCCCTTTTCGCTTTGATCACCCTATGACCACCCGCCCCCTCACCGTCGGCGAGAGAGCCCTTGCTCGCGAGATGTTCGGCGATGCGCTGGACTGCGCGCCGGTCAGGCTGTGGGCCCAGCCGTTCGGATTCCGGCGCATCTTCGTGGCGGGGCGGTGGTTCGGGCGCGACTGGATCGTCTGGCCCAAGGCGCAGCTGCTGGAGGACTACGCGGCGTCCAATGTGCCCGTGGCCCAGGCCGCGACCCTGATCCACGAGCTGGTCCACGTCTGGCAGGCGCAAGCCGGCGTCAACCTGGCCTTCGCCAAACTGGAGGCCGGCGACAGCCTGGACAGCTACAGCTACGAGATCACGCCCCTGACCCGCTGGGCCGACCTGAACATCGAGCAGCAGGCGCGCGCCGTCGAGGACGAGTTCCGCCGCCGTCGTAACGGCCAGGTGGCCATGCTGGCGGACGCCAGCGCCGACTATCGCCGGATTTGCCCGTTCGAGGTCTAGTGCTGATGCGGGGCGGCCGCCGCCGGCTGGGCGGCGCCGGGGACTTTCACCACGTGGAAGAAGGTCTCGACCTTGCCGGCGCGACGGAAGGTCAGGGTCATTCTTACTTTCCCCCCCTCAGCGAGCGGCTTCTTCAGGCCCATGACCATCAGGTGGCCGCCGCCGGACTTGAGCTCGAGCTTGCCGCGGGCGGGCACGGCCAGGCTGGTGACCCGGCGCATGCTCATCACCGAGCCGTTCATGCTCATCAGGTGCAGCTGCACCTCGCGCGCGCAGGTGCACGACGCCGCGATCAGTTCGTCGGCCGCGCCCCTGTTGGTCACCGTCAGATAGCCGCCGGTGTTGGGGTTCACCCCCAGGCTGGCGCGCAGCTCAAGGTTCGACAGGGTCAGGTCGCCCTTTACCACCTCGTGCGCGAGCACGGGGGCGGCGATGACGGCTGCAACGGCGATGGCGGCGATGACGCGACGAAACAACAGGCTACTCCCTAGACGTTGCGGCTGCGCCAGAAGCCGACCAGGCGGCGGGTCTCTTCCAGCACGGGCTCGGCGGCCAGACGGGCGCGCTCGGCGCCCCTGGCAAGGATGCGGTCGGTCTCGGCCGGATCGGCGATGTAGCGGCGCATGGCGTCGCTGATGGGGGCGAGCGCCGAGACGGCGACCTCGGCCAGGGCCGGCTTGAAGGCGCCAAATCCCTTGCCGCCGAATTCGGCCAGCACCTGGTCCTTGGTCTGGTTGGTCAGGGCGGCATAGACGCCCACCAGGTTGTCGGCCTCGGGGCGGCCGGCGAGGCCTTCGGTGGTTTCAGGCAGAACGTCGGCGTCGGACTTGGCCTTCCGCACCTTGGTCGCGATGGCGTCGGCGTCGTCGGTCAGGTTGATGCGCGACAGGTCCGACGGGTCGGACTTGGACATCTTGGCCGTGCCGTCGCGCAGGGACATGATCCGGGCGCCCGGGCCCTGGATCAGCGGATCGGGCAGGGGGAAGAAGCCGGGCGCTGAGAAGTCGTTATTGAACTTCTGGGCGATGTCGCGGGTCAGCTCGAGGTGCTGCTTCTGGTCCTCGCCCACCGGCACGGCGGTGGCCTTGTAGACCAGGATGTCGGCGGGCTGGAGCACCGGGTCGGTGTCGAGCCCGATCGACGAGCGCTCCTTGTGCTTGCCGCTCGTCTCCTTGAACTGGGTCATGCGGTCGAGGCAGCCGAGGCGGGCGACGCAGTTGAAGATCCAGGCCAGCTCGGCGTGCTCGCGCACCGCCGACTGCGGGAAGATGGTGGCCACGTCGGGGTTCAGGCCCGCGGCCAGATAGGCGGCGGCGATCTCGCGGGTCTGGGCGGCCAGCAGGGCCGGGTCCTGCCACACGGTGATGGCGTGCATGTCGGCGACGAACAGGAAGCAGGGCGTCTTGTCCTGCAGGGCGACGAATTTCTTCAACGCGCCGAGGTAGTTGCCCAGGTGCAGGGCGCCGGAAGGCTGGACGCCGGAGACGATGCGCTCGGGACCGGCGTAGGCGGCGGGGCCCGTGGTCGTGGGGGTGGTCTGGTCGGTCATGTCAGGTCTTCGGATCTTGAGGTCGGAGGGCGCGCGGTCACTCAGCGCGCGACGGTCAGGCGGTCGCGGCTCAGGGGCGCCATCGGCGCGGGCGGGCAGGGTCCGAAACGGTCATGGCGGCTTCGTTACCGGTTGGCGGGCAATGGGACAAGATCGGCGTCCCCCGGCCCGCCATTCCATCGGGGTTCGTGACCGCGAACCCACGGAGGCATTCATCTCTTGAATGCAGGATTGCGCGGGGCGTCAGCCGTCTCAAGGACGCGAAGCGCCGCTGCGCGGCAGGGCCCTGGAGGGCCCTCTCCTTGACGCGGCTGAGGCCCCGCGCTGCGATCTCGGCAAGAGAAGAATGAAGGGTTGGGTCCGGCGGACCCTTCCCAGAGGCCCGCTCGTCAGATCTCGACCGGCGGCGCTTCGGCGGCTCCTGCCGGTTTAGGCGAGCGCTTCAGGGCGCCCTTGATCTCGGCGATGGTCAGGCCGCCGAAAGCCAGCACCAGGAATGGATAGGCCAGGCCGCCCAGCAGGCTCACAGTCAGGACGGTGATCTCCTTGGGACCGAAGCCGGCCATGCCAAAGCCATTCAGCAACCCCTCCAGCACAGGCCGCCAGTGGGAGGCCGCGGCGAGGCCCGCGCCCATCACCGCGCTGGCCAGCAGCACCCGGATGATGCGGCTCCAGGCGTTGGCCGACGGGGTGTAGTGCTTGCGCCTGGCCAGGGTGAAGACCATCAGCCCGACGTTCAGCCAGGCGGCGCAGGCGGTGGCCGCCGCGATGCCCTGGAAGCCCACGAGATAGAACAGGCCCAACCCCCCAGCGATGTTCACCGCCACCGAGGCGAGGGCGAACTGCATGGGACTCTTGGTGTCCTGCCGCGCGAAGAAGGCCGGCGACAACACCCGGATCAGCACGAAGGCCGGAACGCCCCAACCGTAGTGGAACAGGGCCTGGGCGGTGAAGCGGGCGTCGTCGACGGTGAACTGGCCGCGCGTGAACAGGCCGTCGATCAGGAAGAACGGCATCGACATCAGGGCCGCCGCCGCCGGCAGGGTGAGGGCGAGCGCGAAGATCAAGGCCTGGTCGGTGGCGGCCTGGGCGTCGTCGTGGTCGCCGGCCTGGATCGAGGCCGAGAGCTTGGGCAGCAGCGCAACCCCGATGGCCACCCCGACCAGGCCGAGCGGCAGCTGGTAGAGGCGGTCGGCGACGGCCAGCCACGAGCGGGCCCCGTCGACCAGGCTGGCCAGCATCGAGGAGATGAAGATGTTGATCTGGGTGGCGCTGGCCGAAATAGCGCCAGGTACCGCCAGGCCGATGAGCGCCTTGATCTGGGGCGTCAGGCGCGGCCAGCGCAGCACGATATTGGCGCCGGCCTTGCGCGCGCCCCACCACAACAGCCCCGCCTGCAGCACGCCTGCGATCAGGACCGCGACGCTGGCGGCTTCGGCGCCGACGATCGGGTCCTGCTGCGGCCAGACGGCGATCAGCATCACGATATTGAGCAGGATCGGGAAGCCGCCGGAGACGATGAACCGGCCCCGCGCATTCAACACGCCCGACAACAGCGCCCCGATGGCCATACACGGCAGGTAGGGCATGGAGATCTGGGTCAGGGTGACGGCCAGCTTGAACTTCACCGGATCGTCGGCGTAGCCCGGATTGATGCCCAGCATCAGCCACGGCATGGCCAGCTGGAAGACGATGGTCAGGCCGATGGTCGCGGCCGCCAGGGTGGCCAGGGCGTCCGAGGCCAGCCGGTCGGCGGCCTCCTTGCCTTCGCTTTCCAGGGTCCTGGCGTAGGACGGAACGAAGGCGGCGGCGAAAGCCCCCTCGGCGAAGATCCGCCGGAACAGGTTGGGGAAGGCCAACATGGTGTTGTAGGCGTCGGCGGCGGGGGTCAGGCTGGCCCCCAGGCGCGCCGTGATCACCAGGTCCCGCGCCAGCCCCATGAAGCGGCTGATCAGCGTCAGGCCCGAATAGATCAGCGACGAGCGCAGGATCCCGGGCCGCTTCGTCGGGGGTCCGGAGGGCGTCTCAGCGGCGATTTCGGCGGCCGGGGAGGCCTGGTCGGACGGCGTGCTCACCCAAGCGTCGTTACGCCCGCCCTCGCGCGGCGGCAAGCGGCGCCTCGGCCCTTTTGACCGGGGCCATGCGCCGCAGGGACATCTTCACCCGGACGGGTATCAATGCGGGGTCCGAACCCCGGGAGGCCGCCGTGCCCAGACTCCTCCAGATGCTGATCAACGCCAGAGTGCTGGCCGTGGCCCTGGTGCTTGAGGTCGGGTTCGTGATCGGGCTCTACGCCGGCACGGCCACGAGCCTCAACGCCCTGCAATGGGGCGGCGCGGGCGTGGCCCTGGTGGGCGCGTCCCTGATGGCGGCGATGGTGTTCGCCTGGCCGGAGTCCAGCCCCGTCAAGGCGAAGGCGTCTCCCAAGGCGTAGTCCTGAAATGGACAAAGGCCCCGCAGTTTCCCGCGAGGCCTTTGATGGTGGAGCTTAGCGGAGTCGAACCGCTGACCTCTTGCATGCCATGCAAGCGCTCTACCAGCTGAGCTAAAGCCCCAGAATTCCCGCAGTCTGGTTGGCCGCGAGGCGGCGGAACATAGCGGAGAAACCCCGCCGATCAAGCCCTGTCTCGAAGGCTGTTCCGCAACCCGGGGACGCGGCCCGATTTCGTCGCCGAAATTGGAGCCGCGCCGGGGTCGCCGGCGAGGTGATCAGTCCTCGTCGTCCTTGGCGATGTCGATCTCGTCCTCGAGGTCATCCTCGTCTTCATCATCGATGAAGGGCACGGCGTCGTCGTCCTCGTCGTCGAGGACTTCCTCCTCGCCCACGCCGAGGTCGACGTCATCGCCGGCCGGACCCTTGGCGGGGTCGACTTCTTCCTCGTCCTCGCCCTCGACCACGATCAGGCTTTCGTCGGCGACAACCACGTCCAGCTCGGGCGCTACGGTGTCGTCTTCTTCTTCGTCCTCGTCATCGGCCGCCTTGGCCTTGGTCTGGTCCTCGGCGTCCTCGTCGGTTTCAGCCTCGGGCGTCACGGCGCGGGCGCGGATGCGGCGCGACTTGACCAGGTCTTCGGGGTCAAAGTCGGTCTCGCACTTCGGGCAGTGCGCCGGCCGCTTGTTCAGGTCGTAGAACTTCGCCTGGCAGTTGGGGCAGAGTTGCTTGGCGCCGAGTTCGGGAATGGCCATGGGGCGGTGGTCTCGTTTGGGCCGGAGGGGAGAGCGGCGGCTCCCTTGCCACTAGTGAGCCCCGCTGTCAAAAGCCCGATGCGGCACAGGCGGGCGAGACGTTGACGGGACAGGCGAATTCGGGTGGCGAAAGACTGACGGCAAAGCTGTCGGGTCCGCTGACCGGCCGCGTCCGGGCCCCGGGCGACAAGTCGATCTCCCACCGCGCCCTGATCCTGGGCGCCATGGCCCATGGAACCACGGAAATCGAGGGCTTGCTTGAGGGCGCCGATGTTCTGGCCACAGCCAGTGCAGTCGAGGCCTTCGGCGCAGGCGTCGAGCACCCGGGCGAGGGCCGCTGGCGGGTGCAGGGCCACGGCGGCTTCCGACAGCCCGTGGGCGTCATCGACTGCGGTAACTCCGGCACGGGCGTTCGCCTGCTGATGGGCGCGGCCGCTGGCTACGGAATCGAAGCGACCTTTGACGGCGACGCCTCGCTGCGCTCGCGGCCCATGGCGCGGGTGACCGATCCTCTGAGCCTGATGGGAGCGGACTTCTGGCGCGAGGGCGAGGTGGGCCTGCCGCTGACCCTGATCGCCGGCTCGGGCCTCGGCGGCATCGAACACACCCAGAAAGTCCCGTCCGCCCAGGTGAAGTCCGCCATCCTGCTGGCGGGCCTGAATGCCGAGGGCCAGACCTCGGTCATCGAGCGCGAGCCGACGCGGGATCATACGGAACGGATGTTGCGAGCCTTCGGGGCCCAGGTGGGCGTGAGCGACGAGGCCCGGGGCCGGGTCGTGACCCTGGTCGGCGGCCAGGCCCTGCACGGAACCCATGTGGTTGTGCCCGGCGACCCCTCCTCGGCGGCCTTCCCGATGGTTGCCGCGCTGATCGTCCCCGGATCGAAGGTCGTGATCGAGGGTGTGCTGCTCAATCCGCTGCGCACCGGCCTGATCGACACCCTGATCGAGATGGGCGGCCAGATCACCATCCAGAACGCGCGCGACGAGGGCGGCGAGCCGGTCGGCGATCTGCTGGTCGAGGCGTCGACCCTGAAGGGCGCGACCGTGCCGCCCGAGCGTGCCGCCTCGATGATCGACGAATATCCCATCCTGGCGGTGGCGGCGGCCTTCGCCGAGGGAACCACCACCATGCGCGGCGTGGCCGAGCTGAGGGTCAAGGAAAGCGACCGGATCGCGCTCATGGCCGCCGGGCTCGCGGCCTGCGGCGTCTCTGTCGAGGAAGAGCCGGACGCCCTGATCGTGCACGGTGGAGACCTGCCGCGCGGCGGCGCGACCATCCACACCGAGGGCGACCACCGTATCGCCATGAGCCACCTGGTGCTGGGCCTGGCGTCCGAACAGGCGGTGACGGTCGACGAGGCCGGCATGATCGCCACCAGCTTCCCGACGTTTGTGGCCTTGATGCAGGCGCTGGGCGCGGAGGTTTCCTAGCCCCGCTCCCATGGGAGAGGACGGGGATGCGAAGCAGACCCGGGTGAGGGCCGAAGGGTTTCGGCCAATGAAAGCCCTCACCCGCTCCGGCCCTCGGCCGCTCGCGTCCTCTCCCGAGGGAGAGGGGTCTTGAACTCGCGCTCCTTACCGTGTCGAACCAGCCCATGAGCTTCGTCATCGCCGTCGATGGTCCGGCCGCGTCCGGCAAGGGCACCGTGGCCCAACGCCTGGCCGAGATCTATGGCCTGCCCTACCTGGACACCGGACTGCTCTACCGCGCCGTGGGCGTCTCCCTGATCGAGGACGGCCTGTCGCTGGACGATCCAGAGGCGGCGACGGCGGCGGCCCAGTTGCTGTCGCTGGCCCAGATCGAGGTCATGGACCTGCGCGGCCGCATGGCCGGCGAAGCCGCCAGCCGCGTGGCCGTGCACCCGGGCGTTCGCGCGGCCCTGCTGGAGCTGCAGCTGGCCTTCGCGCGCCAGCCGGGCGGCGCGGTGCTGGACGGCCGCGACATCGGCACGGTGATCGCGCCGGACGCCGAGGTGAAGATCTATGTCACCGCCAGCGCGGAAGTCCGCGCCACGCGCCGCTGGAAGCAGTTGGCGGGCCTGGGGGAGACCGTCGCCTACGAGGATGTGCTGGCCGACATCCGCAAACGCGACGAGCGCGACTCGGGCCGGGGTGCGGCGCCGATGACCATGGCGGAGGGGGCGGAGTTGCTAGACACGACCCTTATGGATATAGAGGCCGCGACCGATGCGGCCCGCCGTATCGTCGAGGCGGCGCGCGCCACGGGGTCCCAGGGCCTCTAGGCAAAACCAAACGCGCCAATGTCTCGCACGGCCGCGGGCGTTCAGGACCCCCTCTTTGGGTCCCCACGGACAAAAACGATCAACCCAACAAACGCGCGGAATCCCGGCGGCAATTGTGCTGTTCGGCTCTGCCCAACCCTATCGGAAGTGCTTTTGATGACTGACGTAATGAACCCCAGCCGTGACGACTTCTCGGCCCTGCTCGACGAGCAAATGGCCGGCCGCGACATGATGGAAGGCCAGGTGATCCACGGGAAGGTCGTGGGCATCGAGAAGGACTTCGTGGTCATCGACGTGGGCCTGAAGACCGAGGGCCGCATCCAGATCAAGGAATTCGGCCTGAACGCCGATGGCGAGCCGCCCAAGGTCGGCGACGACGTCGAGGTCTATCTGGAGCGCATCGAGAACGCGATGGGCGAAGCGGTCATCAGCCGCGACAAGGCCCGCCGTGAGGAAGCCTGGACGCGCCTGGAAGTCGTGTTCGCCGAAGGCCAGCCGGTCATGGGCGCCATCGTCGGCCGCGTTAAGGGCGGCTTCACCGTTGATCTCGGCGGCGCCTCGGCCTTCCTGCCGGGTTCGCAGGTCGACATCCGCCCGGTGCGCGACGTCGGTCCGCTGATGGGCAAGGAACAGCCCTTCGCGATCCTCAAGATGGACCGCCCGCGCGGCAACATCGTCGTTTCGCGCCGCGCCATCCTGGAAGAAGCCCGCGCCGAGCAGCGTACCGAACTGGTGTCTCAGCTGGCCGAGGGTGAAGTCCGCGAAGGCGTGGTCAAGAACATCACCGACTACGGCGCGTTCGTGGACCTGGGCGGCATCGACGGCCTGCTGCACGTCACCGACATGAGCTGGAAGCGCGTCTCGCACCCGAGCCAGGTCCTGGCGGTGGGCGACACGGTCAAGGTGCAGATCGTCAAGATCAATCCCGACACCCAGCGCATTTCGCTGGGCATGAAACAGCTCCAGACCGACCCCTGGGACGGCGTCGACGAAAAGTACCCGGTCGGCTCGCGCTACACCGGCCGCATCACCAACATCACCGACTACGGCGCCTTTGTTGAGCTGGAAGCCGGCGTGGAGGGACTCGTCCACGTTTCGGAAATGTCCTGGACCAAGAAGAACGCCCACCCCGGCAAGATCGTCTCAACTTCTCAGGAAGTCGAAGTGATTGTGCTCGACGTTGACGCCTCCAAGCGCCGCATCTCGCTGGGCCTCAAGCAAGCCCAGGACAACCCGTGGGAGGCCTTCACGACCGCCCATCCGATCGGGTCGGAAGTCGAAGGCGAAGTGAAGAACGCCACCGAGTTCGGCCTCTTCATCGGCCTGGACAACGACATCGACGGCATGGTGCACCTGTCGGACATCGACTGGAACGTGGCCGGCGAAGAAGCCATCCAGCGCTACAAGAAGGGCGACATGGTCAAGGCGCGCGTTCTCGACATCGACGTCGAGAAGGAGCGTGTTTCGCTGGGCATCAAGCAGCTCGGCGGC
>JANNVY010000544.1:0-3029 GCA_031408375.1 Pseudomonadota bacterium
CGCTGATGGCGCGCGCGCTGTGGGCGGCGGCGCCCTTGCTCGGCGCCGTATTGTTCGCGGCCGGCGCGGCCGGCGCGGCCGGCAACTTCGTTCAGCACGGCTTCCTGTGGACGCCAGAAAAGCTGAACCCCGACATGAACCGGGTGTCGCCGATGAAGGGCTTCGAGCGCCTGTTCGGCGTCGACGGCCTGGTGGCCTTCCTCAAGACCCTGCTCAAGGTCGCGGCGGTGGGCTTTATCGCCTGGCTGGTGATGAAACCGCACGCGCGGGAGTTCGAGAACCTGGCCGCCATGGGCCCGGCCGCCATCCTGCCATTTTGCCAGAAGCTGATCTGGTCGCTGATGGTGGGCGTGCTGGCTTTCCTGGGCGTCGCGGCCGGGGCCGACTGGCTGTGGCAGCGCCTTCGCTTCGCCGAGAAGATGAAGATGAGTCGCGAGGAGCTGAAGGAGGACTACAAGCAGTCCGAAGGCGACCCGCACGTCAGGGCCCGCCTGCGCCAACTGCGCGTCGAGCGCTCGCGCAAGCGGATGATGCAGAACGTCCCCAACGCAACGGTGATCATCACCAACCCGACCCACTACGCCGTGGCGCTGCGCTATGTGCAGGGCGAGACCGCCGCGCCGCTGTGCGTGGCCAAGGGCATCGACACCCTGGCCCTGAAGATCCGCGAGGTCGGCGCCGAGCACGACGTGCCGATCCTGGAGGATCCTCCGCTGGCCCGCGCGCTCTACGCCGCCGTCGACGTCGACGAAACTATCCCGCGCGAGCACTTCGAAGCCGTCGCCAAGGTCATCGGCTTCGTCATGAACCCGAGGAACCGCGGCAAGCAGAAGATGCCGTGACGCCTTTCGCCGGTGGCCAAGTCAATCGCAGGAATTTCTTGATGTTCGTGCCTGAGGCTACCCTCATGTCTGATTCGCAAAAGGCAGGGGCGACACCCCACCCATGAGCCAGTCCAGTAAAGCGTCCGAACCCCGGCGCCGCTTCGACCCCTGGTCGGCCGCGGCCAGCGTGATGTTCATAGCCGCCGTCGCCGCGGCCGCCTGGCTTGTCTTCCAGTCAGACCCTGAAAGCGCGTCGGCTCTGCTGCTGCTTGCGGGCCTCGCCTGCGTCGCCTTCCTGGCCCTGTTCGCCTTCGGCGCCGCCGAGGGCCGCCGGCCCACGGTCACCGACCGCGAGGTGCTGGTCGATGCGCTGGAGGAGCCCGCCGCCGTGGCCGCCCCCGACGGTCGCCTGCTCGCCTCCAACGCCGCCTGGAAGCTGGCCTCCGGCAATGCCAAGCGCCTGCCCCGTGGCGGCGACGCGCCTGCGCTCTACGCCGCCCTGGCCGAAGCCCGCGGCGGAACCGTGGGCCGAGCCCTGGTCCGCCTGGGCGACCAGGACTTCGAGGCCGTGGTCTCGCGCTTCGAGAACGCCAACTTCCTGGTCCGCGCGGCTTCCGAAGGCGTGCTGTCCCAGCCGCTGCTGCTGGCCGACAGCCGACCCAGCCGCGCCGTCGCCCAGACCACCACCGACGGCTCCGGCGGCCGCGACGCCTTCGCCGCCGCAGCCCCCTTCGGCGCCGCGGCGCTGGACGGCCCGGACCCGTTCGAAGCCGCTATCGTCGAGATCAACCCGGCTCTGTCGGCCCTGACCGGCGGCCGCGCCGCGCCGGGCGTGAAGTTCGCCGACCTGTTCGAACCCGCCAGTCTGGTCGAGGCCCGCGCTCGCGCCGAGACCAACCCCGGCGGCGCCATCGAGGCGGTGCTCAAGGGCGAGAAGCCGCGCCAGGCCCGCTTGATCACCGCCACCGACGACGGCAAGCCGCTGGTCTATGTCTTCGACATCACTGACCAGAAACAGCTGGAGCTGCACCTGGGTCAGGCCCAGAAGATGCAGGCCATCGGCCAGCTGGCCGGCGGCGTGGCCCACGACTTCAACAACCTGCTCACGGCTATTCAGCTGCAGCTCGACGAACTGCTGGTCAGCCATCCAGCGGGCGATCCCTCCTATCAAGGCCTGGCCCAGATCAAGTCCACCTCCAACCGCGCCGCCGACCTGGTGCGCCAGCTGCTGGCCTTCTCGCGCAAGCAGACGGTCAAGCGCGAGCGCCTGGAGCTGGGTGAGCTGATCTCGGCCTTCGAGGTGCTGCTGCGCCGCCTGATGCGCGAGGACGTCAAGCTCGATACCGACTACGGCCGCGACCTGCCCACCATCCATGCCGACCGCAGCCAGCTGGAAACCGCGGTGATGAACCTGGCGGTCAACGCGCGTGACGCCATGCGCGGCCAGGAAGGCGGCGTAGTTCACATCAAGACCGCGCGGCTGAGCAGCAGCGAGGCCCGCAAGCTCGGTTGGGCCGGCGCGCCCCAGGGCGACGTGGCCCTAATCGAAGTTTCCGACAACGGCCCCGGCATCCCGCCCGAACTGACCGCCAAGATCTTCGAGCCCTTCTTCACCACCAAGGCGGTGGGCGAAGGGACCGGCATGGGCCTGGCCATGGTCTACGGCATGGTCGAACAGTCCGGCGGCTTCATCCACGTCGAGTCCAAGCCGGGCGAGGGCGCGACCTTCCGCATCTTCCTGCCTGAATACGTCGCGCCGCCGGTCAGCGAGACCGAACCGGCCGTCGAGGCGGCGCCGGTCGTCGTCGCGCCACGCCCTGCGCCGCGCGACCTTTCCGGCGCAGGCAAGATCCTGTTTGTCGAGGATGAGCGCGAGGTCCGCACCGTAGCTGCCCGCCTGCTGCGCGCGCGCGGCTACGAGGTCATCGAAGCCGCCGACGGCGAGGCCGCCCTGCTGCTGGCCGAGGAGCACACCGGCACCATCGACATGCTGATCTCCGACGTCATCATGCCCGGCATGGACGGCCCGACCCTGCTGAAGAAGGCGCGCGGCTATCTCGCCGGCGCGCCCGTGATGTTCATCTCCGGCTATGCCGAAGCCGAGTTCTCCGACCTGCTCGAAGGCGAACCCGGCGTCTCCTTCCTGCCCAAGCCGGTGGACATCAAGACCCTGGCCGAGCGCGTGAAGGCGGAACTGCGGGCGGC
>JANNVY010000545.1:0-5933 GCA_031408375.1 Pseudomonadota bacterium
TTGGGCCGCGAATAGGGGCCCGCGCGCTCGTGGCCGTCGACGTTGAACATCGGCACGAAGACCAGGTTCACGCGGTCGAGCAGGCTGTCCTTGCCCTTGAAGGCGATGTCACGGAGCAGCATCAGGCCGGCGTCCTTGCCGTCGATCTCGCCGGCGTGGATGCCGCCCTGGAACAGGAGCACAGGCTTGGTCGGGTCGAAGGTCGCGCCGTCCTTCGAGACGAACACCGCCAGCAGGTCGCGGCCCTGGGGCGAGCGGCCGAAGGCCTCCATGCGGATCAGCGGCGAGGCGGCGTCCATGCGCTCCAGGAACGCCCGGGTCTCAACGTAACTAGGGGTGGTGGTCAGGCCGCTGACTTCGGACGGGGTAATCCAGGGGTCGTTGGGCCGCACCACCAGCCGCTCGCTCTTGCCGCGCCAGGCGGGCGCCGGCGGCAGGATGTCACCGTCCCAGGGCGCCGCGCCCTGGGCGATGGCGGGGATGCAAAGGGAGAGCGCGAGGGCGAAGGCGATGACGCGACGCATGAACCGGTCCTTGACTGAAGGAGACGCGGTGTAGGTCGCCAGCCCCGGCATGTCACCCGTCGGTTGCTCAGGCCGCGGGATCGCCGCCCGTTTCCCTGAGCCAGAATAGTTCGCCAGTCTCACCCAACCGCACGTCGTCCGCGCCGGCCCCGTCGAAGGGGTTCTCCATCCCGTCCTGGACGTTGTCGAGACCGACCAGCACCAGGGCGAAAGCCACCGCCACCCCATAGGCGAACAGGGGCTGGCCCGCATCGGTGGCCACGTGGACGTAGAAGGGCGCGAACAGGACCGGCAGGACGTTCAGGAACAGCTTGGAAAACGTCCGCATGGTCACCGACGAGCGGTAGTCGGCGATGGTGCGCAGGCGCTCGAAGTCCTTGATGGCGTTATAGAGGAACTGGTTGACCCGGCTGATCTCGGTGCCGGCGACGCCCGCGCGTTTCAGGGTCTCGATGCTGAGCGACAGGTCCGAAAACGCCCGCGACACCGCCTGGCGCTTCCCGGCCCGTTCGCCTGCGTTGGCCGCCAGCGCCGCGCAGATCGCGCCGTACAGCCGCCCGCCGATGGCCCGGACGCGCTCCACATGGCCGGTGTTGTCCACGATCCAGTCACGGTGGGCGTAGAAGATCGAGACGATGGCGGCGCGGATCGACGACAGCGATTCCAGCGCCTCCTCACGGCGCTTGTGCGCGGCGCCGATGGCGAAGGCGGTGGGGAAGACCACGGCAATGGCGATCAGCTCGAAGGGCAGGTCGGCATGCACCCCAAATCGCATGCACAGCCAGGTGGCGGCCGCCGACAAGACCGCGACGGTCAGCACCTGCCAATCGAATATCCGGAACAGATTCAAAGCCGCACAGGTCCCCTCTGGCGCCCAGCCTAGGCCCGCGAACGGCGTCTGTCACCCGCCTCAGGCGGCGCCCGGAGGCGGCGGCAGGCGGAAGCTGAGCACCGCCGCCTGGACGTAGAGCGCGACATTGAAAACCAGCAGCAGCGCGTTCACCCAGCGGTTCTTCACCAGACAGCCGACGATGAGGCTGCCTACCAGGGCGACGAAATAGAAGTTGGTCAGGAGGTATTTCGCGCTCAGCGGGTCGGCGTGGACGATGGCCAGGCTGGCCACGTAGCTGATGGTGTTCGACGCGATCACCCCGATGAATACCCAGCGCTTTCGCGCCTGGTAGTGGGCGTCCAGCGTGGGCCAGTCCTCGTTGTCCTCGGGGAACACGAACGACGCGGCGAAGAAATAGATCAGCGCGATGACCATCCCCAGGACCAGCAGGCCGTAACCGAAGGGCGCCGCCTGCAGGCCGGTCCAGGCCCAGGCCCAGAAGCTGGCGATGTCGAACAGGATGAAGAGCGCCAGCAGCGGCGTGAGCAGCCCCAGCCCGCGCGCCCCGCGCATCTTGACCGCCTTCACCAGCCCCGCGGCGACCACCGCCACCGACAGGGCCAGCAACAGGCCGTAGAACGAAAAGAAGAACTCGAACGGTGACACGGCAGACCCCCTGATTCTCCCGAGGTGAGCCTATGGCGAACGGAAGTCCGCGTCGCGGTTTCCTGGCGAGGTCACTTCCAGATCGGCTTGCCGCCGCCCGGCAGGCCCAGCCGGTCCCACATCTCGCTCACCTTATCGACCACGGCCTGGTCCATGCGGATCACTTCGCCCCATTCCCGGTCGGTCTCCGCCCCGATCTTGTCGGTCGCATCGAGGCCGATCTTGGAGCCCAGCCCGCTCTTGGGCGAGGCGAAGTCGAGGTAGTCGATGGGGGTGTTCTCGATGACCGTGATGTCGCGGGCCGGGTCCATCTTGGTGGAGACCGCCCACATCACGTCCTTCCAGTCGCGCGCGTCGATGTCGTCGTCCACGACGATGACCCACTTGGTGTACATGAACTGGCGCAGGTAGGACCAAACCCCCAGCATCACGCGCTTGGCGTGGCCCGGGTAGGCCTTCTTCATCGACACCACGGCGATACGATAGCTGCAGCCCTCGGGCGGCAGCCAGAAGTCGGTGATCTCGGGGAACTGCTGGCGGATCAGCGGGATGAACACCTCGTTGAGCGCCTCGCCCAGCACCGACGGCTCGTCGGGCGGGCGGCCGGTGAAGGTGGTCAGGTAGATCGGGTCCTTGCGCATGGTGATCGCGGTCACCTGGAAGACCGGGAACTTCTCGACCGAGTTGTAATAGCCGGTGTGGTCCCCGTACGGCCCCTCGTCGGCGTATTCGTCGAGCAAGACCTGCCCTTCGATGACAATCTCGGCCTGGGCCGGGACCATCAGCGGCTGGGTCCTGGCCGCCACCAGGTCCAGCTTGGCCCCGCGCAACAGACCGGCGAACTGGTACTCCGACAGCGTATCCGGCACCGGCGTCACCGCCGCCAGGATGGTCCCCGGATCGGCCCCGATAACGGCGCAGGCGGGCAGGGGATCACGCGCGCCTGCCTTCTTGTGCCGCGCATAGTGTTGCGCCCCGCCGCGGTGGGCCAGCCAGCGCATGATGCAGCGATCCTTCCCGATCACCTGCATGCGGTAGATGCCCAGGTTGAAGTCGTCCTCACGCGACGCCGACGGCCCCCTGGTCACCACCAGCGGCCAGGTGATCAGCGGCGCCGGCTCGCCCGGCCAGCAGGTCTGGATCGGCAGCCGCGTCAGGTCGATCTGGTCGCCCTTCAGCACTACCTGCTGCACCGGCGCGGACTTGACCGTATTGGGCCGCATGGACAGCACGGACTGCACCGTCGGCAACATCCCCATGGCGTCCTTCAACCCCCGCGGCGGCTCCGGCTGGCGCAGGAACGCCAAGAGCTCGCCGACCTCGCGCAGCTCGCCCGCCGTCGTCCGCGGCTGGCCCCCCAGGGTCACCCCCATGGCCACGCGCTTCACGGTCCCGAACAGGTTGGCCAGCGCCGGCATCTCCGAGCGCGTCCCATCCGCCTTGATCACGTTCTCGAACAACACCGCCGGCCCGCCGGTGGCCAGCAGCCGCGTCTGGATCTCGGTCATTTCGAGGACAGAGGAGACGGGCTCGGAAACCCGCACCAGCTCGCCCGCCTTCTCCAGGCTGGCGATGAACTCGCGGAGGGACTTGTAGGCGGCCATGGGAGCTCCAGCGGAAGGCGCGTGGAAGCTAGGGGATAAGGCGCTGCGAGGGTAGGGGCGGTGCGGCCCTCCAACCCGACCGTGCAACGAACGACGTTACACGGGTGCTTGCATGCGTTAGGATAAATTCCGGAGTTGGGGGATTCCGGTATGGCGACACGCCTCGCGAGACTCTATGGCGCGACCGCATTCACCGCGGCGCTGCTGGCCTCGACAGCGGCGATGCCCGAGGCGTTGCCGAAACCGCCGCTGAGGATCGCGGAGGTGATAGCAGTCACGGTAAAGGGCTGCGCCCTAATCGGCCTTGCGTCGACACCGGACCAGATCGCAAAATTCCGCAACGAGACGCGATCCATGGAGTGGCGGGGACCATGTCGGAACGGACTGGCCCACGGCCTTGGCGTTCTGGCCTACCCCGCGCTGGGGGACCGGTCGGCGGGAATGATTCCGGTCGAATATTTCTACGGGCGGACTCGATATAGCTTCGATCTCAACCGGGGGCTTGAGGTCTTCTCGACTCTCGACGGGGCCTTCTCCGCGATGTCGGTCGGCATCGACATGGATCGTCCCGTTTGGTGGCGCTGGGAAGACGAGCGGGCGGGCCGCCGAGTGCCCAACGTGAACTCCGGCGGGTTGAGCGTCACCACTGTAATCAACATTTGCTATCCGGCAGGCTGCCCGGGGCTCTTCCAAGTGCAGGTCACCGATCACAAGAGCACGTCCCTGAACGGGGCCGGATTCTACGACTGTCCCGATCGCGGTAGCCCAGTGGGCTGCGAAGTCCTCTGGCGGCAATTGGCCGGTCCCGTGATCGCCAATTATCGCGCGCACCGAGCGCAGTTCGAAGCGGAAGGCGCTTCGTGGCGCGCCGAACTGGTGCAGTTGAACGCCGCGCGCGATGCCCGTTTCGCCGGGCTGGACGCAGCCAGCGGGGAGGCCTTCAGCCGCAGCCAAGCCGCTGGCCAGGCGGAGGCCGGCAAGGCCGAGCGTGACTTCACCGTCTTGCTCGGCAGCGCCAACGCCGGCCGCCTGTTCACAATGGCCGACGAGTTTGAAGGCGCCGGCGACATCGACAAGGCCCGCCAGACCTTGCGAACTTTGATCAACCGTTTCCCCGATCATGGTCTTGCGGTTACCGCCGCCCAGCGCCTCTCCGCGCTTCCACCGAGCCAGGCGAGCGCGGGGAACTGCGCTGCGGCGGCGCAGGAGGCGCAGCTGGGCCAGTCGCTGAGGGGTGCCATGAGCCGTATTCCGCAGGACAACTTGGTCTGGCAGTACGAAGCGATCCTGGCCACTATCGAGCGCACGGCCGCCGCTTGGAACCGCTGCCCTAATCACCCCAGCAGCGCGGCCAAGCTGCGCACCTATCGTGCCGCCTACATCGAGACGGCACGCCGCTGCGGGATGATCTCACCGTCCGGCGCGTGCACGCCGAACATGCATTGAGGTGTTTGCGGTGATCAGATCCTTCCTCATTCCGATCGTGGCCGCCCTCGGCGTGCTTACAGGGGCGGCCACGCTCGTCGTTCCCCAAGCCGTGATCGCGCAGTCATCCCTGAGCGGCGAATGGCGAGGGCAGAACAGCGGCAACGTCGTCATGATCACGGATCGTGGCGAAAGCCTCTATGTCCAGGCGGTGACCCAGAACGCGGGCCAAGGCGCACCGATGGTGTTCAGCCGGTCGAGCTCCAGTGAGTACCGATCTACGTTCGCCGACGGCAACCAGGCCATTCTCAGGATCGAGGCGGCTGGCAGCCTGCGACTTACGACGCCCGACGGCTGGAGCGACGCCTTCTACCCGACCAGCCCTCGGCCTTCCCCTGCGCCGTCCGCTCCGACCCGGGCCGCTGCTCCGCCACCGGTCGTTGACGGCTCATTGAATGGGGCCATCGCCGACGCGATGACACGCGCGGAGGCGGCATCGCGGGTCGCCTTGGAACAGGCCTACGCCACACTCGAACCGGGGCCTCTGGGCCTTCAGGGCGTACCCGCCAGCGCGTTCCCGGACAACGCTGGCAAGCCGGTCAATCCGCCTCCGACATTCGTGATCCATCGGTGGGACGGGCCGACGCGGCCTGACGGCAAGCCATGCTTCGAATTGACGATGGACCCGCCCAAGCTCAACACCCGCAGCCACGACTGGGAAACGGTCCTCTGGCTGCGGAGCAGCTGTCCTGACTACATCTGGGTCCGGATGGATACAGCCGTTGAACGGGAGGGCGAAGGCTACATCTCTTACAGTACAAGTGGATCGCCGCTCCAGATTCCTGCTGTCGAGGCCCTGTGGCCCAAGGACTACCCTTTTCC
>JANNVY010000546.1:0-6925 GCA_031408375.1 Pseudomonadota bacterium
CTGCGATCTCGGCAAGAGAAGAATGGCGGGGTGGGTCCGGGCGGACCGTTTCTGACAAACGCGTCTCCCTTTCTCCGGAGGAGAAAGAGGGCCCCGCGGACCGGACCCCGCGAATGCGGGGGGAGGTTCTTGCGCGGGAGAATGAGGCGGCAACGCTACGGCAGGTGATTGGCCCGCGTGCAGCCTTCAGGCGTTACGTTTCCCTCTCATCCTCCCGCGCAAGAACCTGCGCGCTTCGCGCTCCGGTGCGCGGGTCCCTCCTTCTCCTCCGAAGAAGGAACGGAGCCTCCGCGCAGCGGAGGGTCTCGCGCCGCCGCTTGACCCGGCCCCCCGGATCAACCGACGCTTTTCGCCTGCCGCGGGACCTCGTCACGCCCAAGTCCGGACCGCCCGCGTGGTGATTGCGGCGGCGGGTCATCTCCCTGTTCAGGGACTGCATTCTCCCTGTTCCGGGACTTCGCTCTCCCTGTTCTGGAGGTCGGAATCTCCCTGTTCCGCGGACGGGGGCGCGAGGCTGATGCCTTTGGAATCGACAGCCTGGGCCTTCAGGATTGGCCTCATCTGTTCCGGGAACAGGGAGAACAGGGAATAACAGGGAATAACAGGGAGGACGGGGCGTTCAGTTGTCCCGCACCAGCTTCAGCACCGCCGCGCCGTATCTCGCCAGCTTGCCCTCGCCGACGCCGGCTACCTTGGCCAGTCGGGCCGGCGAGTCCGGTCGGGCGCGGGCGATGTCGAGCAGGGTGCGGTCGTGGAAGATGACGTAGGGCGGCACGCCCTGCTCGGTCGCCACGTCCTTGCGCCAGGCGCGCAGGGCCTCGAACAGGGGCTTGTCGGTCTCGGGCACAGGCGTCATCGGCTCGCGGGCCTTGCGGCCGCGGCGCGGGCGGGCGGCGTCCTGGGTTTCCAGGTCGCGGCGGGTCTGGACCTTGAGGTCGCCACGGTAGACCGCCTTGACCAGGGCGGCGTCGCCCAGGCCCAGCAACGGCTTGCCGTCGTTGGGGTCCTCGGCCAGCAGGCCCTCGTAGAGCAGGTGGTCGATCAGGTCCTTCCACCCCTGGGCCGAGAGCTCGCCGCCGATGCCGAAGGTGGTCAGCTCGGCCTCCCACGGCGCGACGTCCCTGGTCTTGCCCAACAGGTGGTCGACCACCCGGGTCTTGCCGAAGCGGCCGCCCAGGCGGTGGACGGCGCTTATGGCCTTCTGGGCCGACAGGCTGGCGTCGATCACCGTCGGCGGGTTGAGGCACAGGTCGCAAACGCCGCAGGGGCCGGCCTCGGCCTCGCCGAAGTAGTGGCGCACCGCCATGGCACGGCACGAGGCGCCGTCCAGCATGCGGAACAGCTGGCGGGCCTTGAGGATCTGGGCGGCCTTGACCTCGGGCTCCATGGGCCGGCCGTCGATGCGGCGCAGGGCCCAGGCGATGTCGGCCGGGCCGTAGAGGGTGATGCCGTCGGCCGGTTCGCCGTCGCGCCCGGCGCGGCCGATCTCCTGCCAATACGCCTCGATGGAGGAGGGGGGATCAGCGTGGATGACGAAGCGGACGTCGGGTTTGTCGACGCCCATGCCGAAGGCGATGGTGGCCACCATCACCGCGCCGTCCTCGCCCAGGAAGCGGGCCAGGCGCCGGTCGCGCTCCCGGCCGTCGAGGCCCGCGTGGTAGGCGATGGCCGGGAAGCCCCGGCCGAGCAGGTCCGCAGCCAGCCGGTCGGCGCCGTCGCGCGAGCCGACGTAGACGACGCCCGACTGGCCGGGCCGCCGGGCCACCAGCTGGGCGACGGCCTCGTCGGTGCGGGCGCGGCTGGCGCTCTCCTTGCGCAGAGCCGAAAGCTGCAGGTTGGGTCGCGCGAAACTGTCGACGAAGACCTTCGCTCCGCCCAGGCGAAGCGAGCGGACGATGTCCTCGCGGGTGCGGGCGTCGGCGGTGGCGGTCACCGCCAGGCGCGGCACGCCGGGGAAGAGCTCGGCCAGGCGGCCCAGGTCGCGGTAGTCGGGGCGGAAGTCGTGACCCCACTGGGAGACGCAGTGGGCCTCGTCGATGGCGATGAGCGCCAGGTTGAGGCGTCCGAGCCGGTCGATCATGTGCGGCTGGGCCAGGCCCTCGGGCGAGACGTAGAGGAGGTCCAGCTCGCGCGCCTCGGCCTGGCGCCAGATGGCCGAGCGGTCGTCCATCGAGACGTTGGAATCCAGCCGCGCCGCCGAGACGCCTTGCTGGCGCATGGCCGCGACCTGGTCGGCCATCAGGGCGATCAGGGGGGAGACGACGAGGCCCACGCCGGGTCGCAGCATGGCGGGGATCTGGTAGCAGACGCTCTTGCCGCCGCCGGTCGGCAGCACCGCCAGGGCGTCCCGCCCGGCCAGCACTTCGGCGATGACGTCGGCCTGCAGGCCGCGGAACGACCGGTGGCCCCAGACGCGCTCGAGCAGGCCGCGCGCGGCTTCCAGCGGGTCTTCCAGGACGAGGGCCGAGTCGGGGGACATGGACGCGGTTGTGCCCGATCCGTTCCGGCTTGCGAAGGCCGCGTTAACGGCTTGCGGCGAAACCTGTGGCAAAGGTCTGCGCGCCCTGCACGGCGCCTGCATGACGCGAGGACGGAACGGCGAATTCCCCGCCACGGTTTCGCCCGTAGCGGCTGCTACGGCCTTGGGATAAGGAACGGTCGCAACCTTCGCCGAAAGGCCCTGGGAGACGGATGAGCATGGCCAGCGGCGCAGCGCCCAAGCGGAAACGCAAGCCATTGGAAGCCCTGGCCTACTGGACCGCCGTCGTCGGGGTCTGGGGGTTGATCTTCCTCGTCGCCTTCCTGGCGATCTTTGCCCGCGGCCTTCCCGACACCTCCAAGCTTGACCAGCCCGAGGTGCAGCATTCGGTCACCTATCTCGACCGCTCCGGGGCGGTGCTGGCCGTGCGTGGCAGCCAGTCCGGATCGCCGGTCAATATCGACGAGCTGCCGGCCCATGTGCCTGCCGCCTTCATCGCGGTGGAGGACCGGCGCTTCTACCACCACCCCGGATTCGACCCGATCGGCATGATGCGCGCCATGGTGCGCAATACCCGTGCCGGCCGGGTGGTCGAGGGCGGGTCGACGCTCACCCAGCAGCTGGCCAAGAACCTCTTCCTGACGCCCGACCAGAACATGAAACGCAAGGTCCAGGAGATCATGCTGGCGGTATGGCTGGAGGCCAAGTTCACCAAGAAGGAGATCTTGGCGCTCTACCTGAACCGGGTCTATTTCGGGGCCGGCGCCTACGGCATCGAGGCGGCCTCCCAGCGTTACTTCGACAAGCCGGCGAAGAACCTGTCCGTTGGAGAAGCAGCCCTGCTGGCTGGCCTGCTCAAGGCGCCGTCGCGTTACAGCCCGGTGTCGGAATCCGAACGCGCCGCCGTGCGCGCCACCGTGGTCCTGAACGAGATGGAACGGGCCCGGGTCATCACCCCCGCCCAGCGCGCCGAGGCGGTGTCCCACCCCGTTCGTGTGTCGCGCACCCTGGCCACCGCCCACGCCTCCTATTTCGTCGACTGGCTCGACACCGAGATCCGGGCCCTGGTCGGCGAGCCAACCGAGGATCTGGTGGTCGAGACCACGCTGGACCTGCCGATTCAGACCGCGGCCGAGCGCGCGGTCCAGGCGATCCTCAAGCGCGACAAGTCCCGTCGGGTCGAACAGGCCGCGCTGGTGGCGCTGGACGGCGAAGGCCGGGTGCGCGCCATGATCGGCGGCGGCAACTACGCCGAAAGCCAGTTCAACCGCGCCGTCGACGCCCGCCGCCAGGCCGGCTCGGCCTTCAAGCCCTTCGTCTACCTGGCCGCCATGGAAGCGGGCATGACCCCGATGACGCCGGTGGTCGACGAGCCGATCAGCATCGGCAACTGGCAGCCGCGCAACTATTCGGGCGGCTATGCCGGGCCGATGAACCTGCAGGTGGCGCTGGCCCAGTCCGTCAATACCGTCGCGGCTCGCATCGCCGACACGGTCGGCCGTGACAACGTCGCCCGAGCGGCGCGGCGGCTCGGGATCACCTCGCCGATCGGCCTGCAGCCGTCCATGGCGCTGGGAGCTGTGGAAGTCTCACCGCTGGAAATGGCCCAGGCCTACGCCGCCTTCGCCAATGGCGGCCTGCGGGTCCAGGCCCACGGCATCAATCGCATCCGCACGCGCACGGGCCGGGTGCTCTACCAGTGGCGCGAAGGCGCCCAGGACGGCGGCCGCGTCTCCGTCATCGCCAACCCTTCGCTCAGCTACGTGAACTACATGATGCGCTCGGTGATGAGCCAGGGCACGGGCCGCGCCGCCGCCATCGCGGGCTACGACCTGGCCGGCAAGACCGGCACGACCTCCGACTACAAGGACGCCTGGTTCGTCGGTTACACCGGCGGTTTCGTCACCGCCGTCTGGGTCGGCAAGGACGACAACAAGCCCATGCGGGGCGTCTCGGGCGGGCAGTCGCCCGCGGCGATCTGGAAGGCCTTCATGACCGCCGCCCTGCCGCGCCTGTCGGTGGGCGCCATCCCTGCCGGCCCCAATCCGCCCGCCAACATGGGCGATCCGATCGGAGACCTGCTGAACGGCATGGGCGAGTGGTTCCAGGGCTCGGGCGGCGACATGCCGCCCGTTGAGGGCGCTGCGCCGGCTGCCGATGACCCAGGGACCATGGCGCCGATCCCCAATCCAACACAGCAGCCCGACGAACGCGACGACCCCGCCGCCGTGCCTGACCGCGCGGTCCCGCCGCCGCCGGACACCAAGAAGAAGAAGGAAGAACCGCTGTTCTTCTAGGGCGGCTTGACCCTCAGCCCCGGATCAACGGACGCTTTGGGCGCGGGATGACCTAACGCCCGATCGCGTGCAGGTCAGTTCCGTGAGCCTTGAGCCAGGCGCGGCCCTCCAGTCGTGGGCCGACCAGCGACTTCACCACGGCCCAGAAGCGCGGCGAATGGTCGGCATGGACCAGATGAGCGACCTCGTGGGCGGCGACGTAGTCGAGCACCACGGGCGGGGCGAGGATCAGCCGCCAGCTGTAGCGGATGGCCCCGCGGCCGGGCGTGCAGGATCCCCAACGGCTTTTCGGGTCGCCGAGCCCCGTCGTCGGGACCTTCAGGCCCAAGGTGCGGGCGTGGAGGGCGGTGCGCTCGGTCAGGTCCTTCAGCGCCTCGCGGCGCAGCAGGTTCTCGACCCGGCGCGCAAACGCCGGCCCTTCGCCGCCGGAGACGATGACCGTCTCGCCCTCATCGCTCACCAGCCGGGCGGCCGAGGCGTTGGGGACCGCGACGAGCAGCGTCGGGACGCCGCGCAGGGGCGCATAGGTTGCTGGGGCGAAGGGCTGGCCGGGCGGTCGGGCGGCCAGGCGTTCAGCGGCCCAGCCGGAGCGCTCCCGGGCGAAGCTGGCGGCCTCGGACAGTCGGCGCGGAGAGGGCGCTACGGCCACGGCCTCGCCCCTGGCCGCGTCGATGCGAAGGGAGATGCGCCGCGCCCGGCGGTTCACCTTCAGGCGCACGCGCGTGCCGTCGATGTCGATCACGTCCCCGTCGCTGTAGCGGGGCCGGAACAGGTTCATTCCGCGGCGGCCGCCAGGGTCTGGACTTCGTCGTTGAGGCGGATGAACTCGCGAATGCGCGGGTAGATCTCCTCGCGGAACCGGCGGCCGTTGAAGACGCCGTAGTGGCCGATGCCGGGCTGGACGAGGATCTCGCGCTTGTCGGCCGGGATGTTGGGGCAGATGCCGTGGGCGGCCTGGGTCTGGCCGACGCCTGAGATGTCGTCCTCGGCGCCTTCGACGGTCATCAGGGCGATGTCGCGGATCGCCGCCAGGTCCACCTTGCGGCCGTCCTTGTGGACGAGCTCGCCCTTGGGAAGAAGGTATTGCTGGAACACGACGTCGATGGTCTGGAGATAGAATTCCTCGGTCAGGTCGAGCACCGACAGGTACTCGTTGTAGAACTCCATATGCTTGTCGGCCTTGTCACCGTCGCCCTTCACGAGGTCGTCGAAATACTCGCGGTGCGCGTCGGTGTGGCGCGCCTCGTTCATCGACATGAAGCTGTAGAGCTGCACAAAGCCCGGGTAGACGCGGCGGCCCACGCCCGGGTAGGGCGGCGGCACGTTGTGGATCATGTTGGACTTGAACCAGGCGAAGGGCTTTTCCTCGGCCAACTGGTTGGTCACGGTCGGCGACAGTCGCGCATCCATCGGCGAGCCCATGAAGGTCATTGACGCCGGGCGCGAGGCCTCGTCATCGGCCGCCATCAGGGCGGCGGCGGCGAGCACCGGCGGGCCCGGCTGGCATACGGCTACAACGTGCGGCCGCGAACCCAGCGCCCGCATCATGTCGCGGACGTGGTCGATGTAGTCGTAGAAATCGAAGCGGCCTTCCAGCACCGGCACGTTGCGGGCGTTGGACCAGTCGGCGACGTAGACCTCATGATCCTTGAGGAACTGCTTCACGGTTCCGCGCAGCAAGGTGGCATAGTGGCCTGATAGCGGCGCCACGATCAGGACGGCGGGTTCGAAGGTGGCGCGACCCGCGCGGCGCAGGTCGTTTCGGTCGCGGGCGAAGTGAATCATCCGGCACCAGGGCGAAGACCAAGCGGTGACCTGACGGACGCGGACATCGACGCCCTCGATCTCGACCCTGTCGATGCCCCACTCGGGCTTGCCGTATCGCCGGGTCATGTTCGAGAACATCTCGGCCGAGGCGTACATCGTGCGCCCTACGGCCGTGTCGCTGGCCAGGTTTGCCGACGATCCCCAGAACGACCTCGCCATCTGCGCCGCGAGCCTCAGCGGCGATGCGGCGTGGTAGGCGTACTCGTGGAAGGAATAGAGCATGAACGACCCGACTCGCGCTTCTAACTGGGGTGCAGCGCACCATAGATGGGGATGCACTGCAAAAAGTTTATCGCAAATGGGGTTTTAACGGCATTTTTCC
>JANNVY010000547.1:0-9452 GCA_031408375.1 Pseudomonadota bacterium
TCCCGCTCAAGCGCAACCTCGAGGCCGCCGGTGTGCGAGTCGTCCCGCCGGGTGTGGCGCGCTACAGCGCGTTCCTCGAGCGCGGCGTCATCCTGATGCCCGGTTACGTCAATGTCGGCGCGCGCGTGGGCGAGGGGACGCTCGTCGACACGTGGGCCACGGTCGGTTCGTGCGCGCAGGTCGGCAAACGCGTGCACCTGTCGGGCGGCGCCGGCATCGGGGGCGTGCTGGAGCCCCTGCAGGCCAATCCCACCATCATCGAAGACGGCTGTTTCATCGGGGCGCGGGCCGAGGTCGCCGAGGGCGTCATCGTGCGCGAGGGCGCGGTGCTGGCCATGGGGGTCTACCTCTCGGGCTCGACCAAGATCATCGACCGGGCGACCGGCGAGGTCTTCCGTGGCGAGGTGCCGGCCTATAGCGTGGTGGTGCCGGGCGCCGTGCCCGACCCCGCCGGCGGCCCGTCGCTCTACTGCGCCGTCATCGTCAAGCGGGTGGATGCCCAGACCCGCGCCAAGACCGGCGTGAACGAACTTCTAAGGGAGTAGACATGCCGAGCCGGGCGGCCGAGCGCGGGGCGGGCAGACCCAGGGTTCCCGGCTGGCTATGGCTCGTCGCGCTGGCAGTACCGACCGCGGCGGTGCTGATCTGGATGTTCTGGGCGCAATTGGTGACCACTTTCGGCCCCACCCTCATTCCCGCACTCGCTCCGGTGCTGCCCAGGCCCTCCGGCGCTCCGGCGACCGCCTCAGCCCGCTATGACGGTGAACAGGGCGTGATCTGGTCCGACTGCCGCGAGGCGGCCGGCGGCCACGTCGCGGCCGAATGGTGGAGCCAGAGCGGTTTCTACCGCGCCTGGATCAAGCCGGGCTCGGGATGCGCCAAACCGGCGACTGATGAGACACCCGGCTCCCTGCGCCTGCTGCGCAAGGGATCGCCGGTGCTGGTGCTGGCGCCATTGTCAGCGTCGCCTCAGGCCAGCCGCCGCCGTGAACTGTGCGACGCCGCCAAGGCGCGTGGCCTGACCGCCCATGTCGCGGTGGCCCGCGCAGTCGCCGCCGACCCGGCTTCGGGCCTCGACCTGCGGCTGATATTGAGCGGTTTCGCAGCCGCCGAGCCGGGCTACGAGTCGGCGCGGCCGGGGGGTTCGATCATCTCCTCCCAGCTGTGCAACTTCCGGACGGACCCGCCGCCCACCGCGGGTGAATCCTCCGGCTACCTGGGCGTCGACATGTCCCTGGGTCTCGATCGTCCCTAGAACATGTCAGGCGAAAGTGGATCCGGTTTCGCCGCCCGGACGTGCACCAGCCATAGGCCTAGACCCTTTTTGTCCGTTTCAGGGGCTTCAACCTGAAACAGAAAGGGTCCAGGCGCAGGCGATCCGCGTCAGCGCGCCGCTTCGATCAGGTCAGTCCAGCCTGTCGGCCTTGCGAAGTTGCGGGAACCACCAGGCCCAGAGCACCGTCGAGATCACCGCGCCCACACCGCCGAACACGGCCGCGCCGACAGGCCCCAGGAACCGCGCCGCCAGCCCGCTCTCGAACTCGCCCAGCTCATTGGAGGCGCCGATGAACAACATGGACACCGACGACACCCGCCCGCGCATGTGATCGGGGGTGGCGATCTGGATCAGGGTCTGGCGGATGTTGACGCTGATCATGTCGGCCGCGCCAGCGATGAACAGGGCGGCCATGGTCAGCCAGAAGCTGGTGGAGACGCCGAACACCACCGTGGCCACGCCAAATACGGCGACCGAGGCGAACATCCAGGCCCCGGCGTAGCGGTTGATGGTCCAGCGCCAAAGGATCAGGGTGATCAGCAGGGCGCCGCCGCCGAAGGCCGCCCGCAGCATGCCATAGCCCTCGGGGCCAACGTGCAGGATGTCGCGGGCGAAAATGGGCACGAGCAGGGTCGCGCCGCCCAGCAGCACGGCCACGAGGTCCAGCGAGATGGAGCCGAACACCACCTTGTTGCGCCAGACGTAGGCGACGCCTTCCTTGATCAGCTCCCAGCGCGATCCCTCCTGCGGCTCCGGCTGGGTCGGGGTGCGGATGGCGACGATCAGCAGGGCCGCCACCACAAACAGGCCAAGGGCCACCGCATAGGCGGCCCAGGGCGAGATGGCGATCAGCGGGCCTGCCAGGGCCGGGCCCGCGATCGAACCCAGCAGGAAGGCCAGAGAGCTGGTGACGATGGCGCGCGGCAGGGCGGCCCGCGGCACCAGCATGGGCAGCATGGCTTGGCTGGCTGGGGCAAGGTAGGCGCGGCTGGCCCCGAACAGGACCGCCACCGCGAGCAGCGACCAAAGCGGCGCCTCGCCGTGCAGAGTCAGGGCGAGGAACAGGGCGGCGCACAGGGCCTCCGCGGCGACGCACAACGCCATCACCCCCTTGCGATTATGCCGGTCCGCGGTCTCGCCCGCCGGCAGCGTCAGGGCCAGCAGGGGCAGGAACTGCATGAGTCCGACCAGCGAGACGTAGAGCGCCGCCTGGGGGATGGAATAGTGCCGGTCGCGAGCCAGGTCGTAGACCTGCCACAGCAGCGTCGCCCCCTGGATCTGAATGGCCAGCACCGCCGCCGTTCGGGCGAACCACAGCAGGCGGAAGTCGCGGATCAGGAACGGATTGGTCGACGGCTGCGGGTCGGGCGGCGGTTCGATCACTTCGTGCGGCGCTCGGTCGGGGGATAGGCCGTTCCGTCCTTGTGGCTGTAGCCGCCGCCGAAGCGCAGGTCGATATCGGGATAGTCGCCGGAATCGCCGCCGGGTGTGCGCGTGCCGACTTCCAGCAGGACCGCTTCGCGGCCTGAACGGTTGACGATGTGGTGGCCGTTCTTCACGCCCGCCTTCCAGCCTGCGCAATCGCCGGGCCGCAGGATGGTCTCGCCTTCGTCCTCGATCAGCACCACCTCGCCTTCCAGCACCCAGACGAACTCGTCCTCGCCCGTGTGCCAGTGGCGCTGGCTGGACCATACGCCGGCAGGCAGGCGCAGGAGGTTGACCCCGAACTGGTCGAGGCCGATCGCGTCGCCAAGTTTCCAGCGCCGCCGCGCCACGCAGGGCTTGTCGAAGGGCTCGGGATAGGCCGTTCCATGGGCGGTCGGCGCGTTTTCGATATCGATCTTGGGCATCGGGCCTTCTCCGGGCGATCAGCGACGCTTAAACGGATGGGGATGAGTCTCGACCCCGTTCTGCTGGCCCGCGACCTGATCCGCAAGCCGTCTGTGACCCCGATCGACGCGGGCGCGATGGACGTGCTGGAAAAGCAACTTTCCGCCATGGGCTTTGACTGCCGCCGGATGCAGTTCGGCGAGGTCGAAAACCTCTATGCCCGGCGCGGGACCGCCTCCCCCAATCTCTGCTTCGCCGGCCACACCGACGTGGTGCCACCGGGCGATCCGCAGGCCTGGCGCGCCGACCCCTTCGAGGCCGAGATCGAGGACGGCGTCCTGGTGGGTCGCGGGGCGGTGGACATGAAGGGCGGCATCGCCGCCTGGGTCGCCGCCGTCGACCGTGCGGGCGACCTGCCCGGCTCCCTGTCGTTCCTGATCACCGGCGATGAGGAAGGCGTGGCGCTGGACGGCACCAAGAAGGTGGTCGCAGTGTTGCAGGATGAGGGCGAAGTCATCGACCACTGCCTGGTCGGAGAGCCCAGCTCGGTCGCGGCGCTGGGCGATGTGATCAAGGTCGGACGCCGCGGCAGCCTGAACGTCTGGATCACGGTGACCGGCCGCCAAGGCCACGTGGCCTACCCGGACCGGTCAGCCAACCCGGTGCCGGTCCTCAACCGCCTGCTCCACCGCCTGCACGACCGTCAGCTTGACGAGGGCTACCCGGAGTTCCCGCCGTCGAACATGGAGATCACCACCATCGACGTGGGCAACACGGCCACCAACGTCATCCCGGCCATCGCCAGGGGCCGGTTCAATATCCGCTTCAATCCGACCTGGACCGGCGCTGAGCTGATGGGCTGGATCGAGGAAGAGACCCGCACGCTCGAGGCCGCCAGTCCAGGCTGCGCCATAGCGCTGGAATTCCTGCACTCCGGCGACGCCTTCCTCACCGAGCCGGGGCCGTTCGTGGACGTGGTCACCGGCGCGATTTCAGCCGAGCTGGGCGTCACCTGCGAACCCAACACCGCCGGCGGCACCTCTGACGCCCGTTTCATCCGCGCGCTCTGCCCCGTGCTGGAGTTCGGCCTCATCGGCCAGACCATGCACCAGATCGACGAACGCGTGCCGGTCGAGGAAATCCACCGCCTCAGCGCGGTCTATGAGCGCATCATCCGGGACTATTTCGCGAAGTTCGCGGCTTAGGCCCAGGCGTCCTTGAACCAGCGGCGCAGATTCAGGCCCAGCACCTTTTCGATCGCCCGGTCGCGGTAGCCGCGCTTGCGCAGTTCCGACGCCACGATGGCGGCGCGGTCTGCGCGGTTGAGGCCCTCGACGAAGGGCGGCGGGCCCTCGCCGGGCGCGGCGATGCCGGCTTCCTTGCGGCGCCTGGTCTCGGCCTCCCAGGCGGCGAGGTTCTCGGGCGTGGTGTCGAAGGCGGTCATGATCGCGTCCGAGCCGATGCCGACCCCGTCCTCGCCGCAGACCTTCAGGGCATGGACCATGTGGGCCATGTAGTCCTCAAGCCGGGGCTGGCGCACGCCGCCGTTCAGATAGCTGAGCTCGAAGATGCCGATCACCCCGCCTTGGTCAGCCAACTTGCGCAGCAGGGCGTCGGACTTGTGACGGGGGTGGTCGTAGACCGCCCTGCAGCCGGCGTGGGTGACGGTGACCGGTCGCGACGACGCAGCCATAATCCCGAGGCTGGACTTCTCGTCGGCGTGGGCGATGTCGATGGCGACCCCCGAGGCGTTCATCTGGGCCACGGCGGCGCGGCCCTGCTCGGTAAGGCCTTGGGAGGGCTGGGGCGTCATGACGCCGGACGCCCACTGGGACGGGAGGTTGTAGGACAGCTGCATCACCTTGACGCCGCGGGCCGCGAACTCGGCGATGCGCGAAAGCTTGCCCTCGTGCATCTCGACGCTTTCGAAGGAGTAGATGATGCCAATGCGGCCGTCGCGTTCACAGGCGTCGATCTCGGCGACCGTGCGCACCTGGCGCAGAAGGTCCGGCATCAGGCCGATCGCCGCGTCATAGGCGACCAGCTCTTGCAGGGTGGCGGCGTAGGGCGACCCGGAGCCGCCCATGGAGACCTTCATCGCCGCCAGCCCCGACGAACGGAACAGCGCGATGGTCTCGTCATCGAGGCGCTTCTCGGCGTCCAGCGGCGGCACCAGGTTGCCGTTGATGACCGTGGCGCGCCGGAAGAAGGCGGCGGCCTGCTCCTCGGTCGAGGCGGCGAACGCCGGCGTGGCCGACGCGGCTGCAGCGGCGGCTCCGCCCAGCAGCAGGCTGCGTCTGTCAAAGGTCGCCGTCATGGCCGTCTCCCGAAATGAACCGTTGCCGAGGATATGCGTAAGCACTTACATATGTGTCAAATGAACGATTCGAAAGACTCCGGCGAATTCCTGCGCGAGATGGGCGGCGCGGCGCTCGGCGCTTGGTTGCGACGGCTGTCGGACCGTATCGACCGCGAGGCGGGGCGGGTCTATGCCGAGGCCGGGATCGAATTCGAGCAGCGTTGGTTCGGGGCGCTGAACCAGCTGGCCCTGAACGGCGCCATGAGCGTCGGCGAGTTGGCCCAGGCGCTGGGGGTCACCCACGTGGCGGTCAGCCAGACACGCAAGTCGCTGGAGGCCGCGGGCCTGGTGAGCGCCGAGACAGACGCCACCGACCGGCGCAGCCGCAAGCTGCGCCTGACCCTGGCGGGACAGCAGTTCTACTTGAAGATGGCGCCGGTCTGGGAAGCGCTGGCGGTCGCCGCCGTCGATCTGGACCGCGAGGCCGGCGGCGTGGCGGCGGCCCTGATGCGACTGGAGGCGGCGCTCGACCAGAAGCCCCTGATCCGCCGGGTGAGGACCTGACGCCGGTCTGTGCTAGGCTTGAGTCGTGATCGAGACTTGGATCCTGCCTGCATTACTCGGCCTCGGGCTCGCCGCCTCGACCGGTCTGCGCACCTTCCTGCCACTATTGATGCTGGCGCTCGCCGCCCATTTCCAGCTGTTCGGTATCGAGCTGAACGACAAGATGCTGTGGTTGGGCTCGATGCCCGCCATCGCCGCCTTGGGCGTAGCGACCGCCGTCGAGTTCATCGGCGACAAGATTCCGATCGTGGACCACGGCCTGCACGCCGTCGGCTTCGTCACCCGCCCCATGGCCGCGGTCATCGCCACCTGGGCGGTGTTCAGCCAAGTCGACCCGACCATCGCCGCCGTCGCCGCCGTGATCATCGGCGCGCCCGCCGCCTTCGCCTTCAACGCCGCCCAGAGCGGGACCCGCGCCGCCTCGACCGCCGCGACGGGTGGGATGGGCAACCCCTTGGTCAGTGTCGCCGAAGACGTGCTGGCGGTCGTGACCGTGATGATCGCCTTCGTGCTGCCGCTGCTGATCCCGGTGGTGATCGGGCTGGTGCTTTGGCTGGTGATCGCGATGGCCCGCAAAGCCGCGCGCGCGGTCAGTACTCGACCTTCGTGAGGTAAAGCCCCTCGGGCGGGGCCACCGTCCCGCAACGGGTTCGATCCGCCGCCCCCAGCGCCTTGCCGAGCTCGTCGACCGGCCAGCGCCCCAGCCCGACTTCGACCAGCGACCCGGTCATTGAGCGGACCTGACGGTGGAGGAAGGAGCGTGCCGCGAACTCCAGGTGCAATTCCTGACCAACGACGCGGACACTCGCATCATCCAGCGTCTTCACCGGCGATTGGGCCTGGCACTGGGCGTCGCGGAAGGTGGTGAAGTCGTGGTTGCCGATGAGTGACCGCGCCGCCTGCGTCATCGCCTCGACGTCGAGCGGCTTCTTGATCCACCAGACCCGACCGCGATCCAGCGCCGGCTGAGCGCGGCCGTGCAGGATGCGGTAAAGGTATCGCCGCCCCACCGCCGAGAAGCGGGCGTGGAAGTCGTTGGCGACCTCGGTGGCCGCAAGGACGACCACGGGCTCGGGCACGAGGTGGGCGTTGATCGCTTCCATCACCGTGCGCGCCGGCCAGGCCTTTTCCAGATCGACGTGCGCCACCTGGCCGGTGGCGTGCACGCCGGTGTCAGTGCGACCCGCGGCGGCGATGCGCACGGTCTCGCCGCTGAAGGCTTCGATGGCGCGCTCGACCGAAGCCTGGACCGACGGTCCATTGGCCTGGGCCTGCCAGCCCTTGAACGGCCCGCCGTCGTATTCGATGTCCAGCCGGTAGCGCGGCATCAGCCCAGCATGGTCCCTTCCGGCAGCGGGAACCCGCGCAGGAAGTCCACCCCGTCCTGGGGGCCCTTGCCCTCGCGCTGCACCCGCGTCAGTCGCACGGCGCCCTCGCCGCAGGCCACCAGCAGGCCGTCGTCGATGACCTCGCCGTCCTTGCCGGCGGCGGGGCTGACCTGGCTGATCAGGGCCTTGACCCGAACCGGACCCTTCGGCGACGGCGCCTCGAACCAGGCACCGGGGAAGGGCGAGAGGCCGCGAATGTGGCGGTCGACCTCGGGGCCGGTGCGGGTCCAGTCGATCCGCGCCTCCTCCGGCATGATCTTCTTCGCGTAGGTCGCCTCGCCCTCCTGCGCCGTCTCCGTCGCCCCGCCGCGCTCGATGGCGGCGAGGGCGCGCGGCAGCAGGGAGGCGCCGATGATGGCCAGGCGATCGGTCAGGGTCCCGGCGGTATCGTCCCACTCGATGGGCGTGACCTCCGACAGGATGATCGCGCCCTCGTCGAGGCCTTCGCTCATGCGCATAACCTGCACGCCGGTGACTGGATCGCCGGCCATGAGGGCGCGCTGGATCGGCGCGGCGCCTCGCCAGCGCGGCAGCAGCGAGGCGTGAAGGTTGAAGCAGCCGAGCCGGGGGGCCTCGAGCACCTCGCGCTTGAGGATCTGGCCGTAGGCCACGACCACCACCGCATCGAGGTCGAGCGCCTGGAAGGCCGCAATCTCCTCGGCCGCCTTCATCGAGACCGGCGTGCGGACCTCAAGGCCAAGGCCGTCCGCGAAGGCATGCACCGGCGAAGGGCTCAGCTGCTGACCGCGGCCGCGCGGCTTGGGCGGCTGGGAATAGACAGCCACGATCTCGTGCCCCGCCGTGACCAGTTCGGCCAGGGCGCGCACGGCGAAGTCGGGGGTACCCATGAAGGCGAGACGCATGGGCGGGGTTTAGGCGAGCGGAGCGGCCGCGCCTAGTACCAGCGCGTGTGGACGCCGCCGCCTTCGTCCCATTCGCCGCCGGCGTCCATGATGTCGCTCATGTCGATCAGGCGGTCGATGAGGATGCCGGCCACCACGCCGATGGCCAGCAGGCCCACGACGGTGACGGCGCTGCCGATCCCGGCCTTCTGGACGGTGCTCAAACGGCGGCGGCCGTGCGGGCGGCGCTTGGGGCGGGACTTGGGTGCGTGGAGGTTCATCAGGCGGCGTCCCTCTGCAGCTTCTTGACCTTGGCGACGGCGCGGTCGCGCTTCAGCCGCGACAGCTTGTCGATGAACAATACGCCTTCCAGATGGTCAATCTCGTGCTGAATGCACACGGCGTAGAGGCCTTCGGCCTCCTCCTCGACCTTCTCGCCGGCGTAGTTCAGGTAGGTCAGCCGCACCCGGGCGGGCCGCTCGATCTCGTCGTAGATCTCCGGCACCGACAGGCAGCCCTCCTCGTAGGTGAAGAGCTCGTCGGACTTCCAGGTGATCTCGGGGTTCACGAAATAGCGCGGGGCGGGCTCGTCCTCGGACCCGGCCAGGTCCATGACGATGACCCGCTTGGGTACGCCGATCTGGATGGCGGCCAGGCCGATGCCGGGGGCCGCGTACATGGTCTCCAGCATGTCGTCCATCAGCGCGCGCAGGTCGTCGTCAACCGTTTCCACGGGCTTGGACACCTGTTTCAGGAAGCTGTCCGGGACGGTGATGATGTCGCGCAGGGCCATGGCGGTGAGGTAGGTTGGCGGTACCCGAGCGTCAAGGTGGGAGACGGGCTTGGTCAGCCTGGCATCTTCGCCGCCAGCCTAAGCGCGCCAACCAAGCCGGCTCCGATAGCCAGCAGCAATGCGAGACCCGCCATCATCCAGAGTTGCCGAGAGCGCTGGGAAAGCAACGCGGCAAACCGCTCCGGCTCGACGGCTCGCTCTATTCGCTTCGCGTCGTGTCCCTTTCGGTACAAGACTCCTGTCGATTGAGCCCTGAGTATCTCGGGCCAACCTTGCGCGACGAAGAACAGGCAGGCGCCCAGCGCGCCAATTGCAACCAGAACGTATTTCATGAGAGCCCTTAGCCGTCGGAAGCCAAGCTAGGCGAAGCCCGAACGCTCCTCTAGGCGTAAATCGTCACATCTTCAGCTTGTCGGCGAACATGAAGCCCGTCGCCGCGGCAGCCCATCCGGAGTAACTG
>JANNVY010000548.1:0-2911 GCA_031408375.1 Pseudomonadota bacterium
GACCCGCGCCGGCTCCACCGCCCGCGAGGAAGCCGCCCGCGAACGACTCGTCGAGGTCGACGCCCAGCTTCGCGAGACCGCCCAGATGTCGCCGGAAGAGTTGGGCGCCAAGCTGAAGGAAGACGCCGTCGCCTCGCCCGCGGACGCAGCCGGCGCGGAATCCCTGCTCTACGGCCTTGAGCGCGAGCGCGACGCGCTGGGCCCGGTGAACCTGCGCGCCGAGGACGAGGCGAAGGAATACGGCGAGCGCCTGGGGACGATGAAGGCCGAGCGCTCAGACCTGACCACTGCCATCGCCAAGCTCCGCTCGGGGATCGATGAACTGAACGCCGAGGGGCGCGAGCGCCTGCTGGCCGCCTTCGACGTCATCAACGAGCACTTCCAGGCGCTCTTCCAGGCCCTGTTCAACGGCGGCCAGGCCGAGCTTCGGCTGGTGGAGAGCGACGATCCGCTGGAGGCGGGCCTCGAGATCTACGCCTGCCCGCCCGGCAAGCGCATGGCGTCCATGAGCCTGATGAGCGGCGGCGAGCAGGCCCTGACCGCGGCTGCGCTTATCTTCGGCGTCTTCCTGGCCAACCCGGCGCCCATCTGCTTCCTCGACGAGGTGGACGCGCCGCTGGACGACGCCAACGTCGACCGCTTCTGCCGCATGCTGGACGAGATGCGCCGCCGCACCGACACCCGCTTCGTGATCATCACCCACAACCCGGTGACCATGTCGCGCGTCGACCGCCTGTTTGGCGTCACCATGGCCGAGCGGGGCGTCTCGCAACTGGTCTCGGTCGACCTGACCCAGGCCGAAGCCCTGGCGGCGCAATGAGGCGGGGCTCGTGAGTCGCCTGGCCGCCCTGCTGCTCGCGGTCCTGCTGAACCTCGGGGGCGTCGCCCACGCCGAGGCGCCCAACCGCACCATCGCCGTCACCATCGACGACCTCCCCTACGCCAGCGGCGGAACGCCGTGCACAGCGCAGGAGGCCCGCGACTTCACAGCCGACTTCCTGGAGATGCTGGATCGGCAGGACGTGCCCGCGATCGGGTTCGCCAACCCGGGACGGGGATGCGGCGGGCAAGCCCCGGATCCGGCCTTGCTGGAGACCTGGCTGACCCAAGGCTACGACCTGGGCAGCCATTCCAGCACCCACCCGAACATCAACCAGGTCGGGCTCGATGCCTACACGGCGGACGTCCTCGCCGCCGAGACGGTGCTCAAGCCGCTGCTGGCGCGGCATGACAAGAGCCTGACCTGGTATCGCCACCCGTTCCTTCGCACCGGCGAAACGGCTGACATCCAGCAGGGCATGACGGCCTTCCTGGCCGACCGTGGCTATCGAGTCGCGGCCGTGACGTTCGACAACAGTGAGTGGGTCTTCGCCGCCGCCTACGCCCGCGCCCTGAGAAAGGGCGACGCCGATGAGGCCCGGCGCATCGGCGCGGCCTATGTCGACTACATGGGGACCATCGCCGCCTTCTTCGAGGAACGGTCAGCCGCCGTGCTCGGCCGCGAGCCCCCGCAAGTCCTGCTCATCCATGCCAACCAGTTGAATCGGGACTGGTTTCCAGAGGTTCGCAAGATGCTGGCAGAACGCGGATACGGCTTCGTCGCCCTTGAGGAGGCCCAGGCCGACCCGGCCTACGCCTCGCCCGACACCTACGTCGGGCGCTACGGCATGAGCTGGCTGCTCCGCTGGGGCCTTGCGCAGGGCATACCGCTGGTGCGCGAGCCCGATGCGCCGGACTGGGTGACGGCTCTTTCGGAGGCTCCGCTCGCACCCGTGCCGCAGCCCGTCGCGTGAAAGCGGAATTACACGTTATCTTTCAACAGCCTACCGCAGCGCACCCACGCCTTGACCTCCCGCGTTCGCGTCTATAGGTTCCGCGCCGAATTCAGACCCGCATCGGCCAATCGCGCCGAGCCTGTTAGCACCGTCAAATGTCCTTGCCTGAGGAACCGCGCGAAGAGGCGCTGAGAAGCCTCAACTCACGGGCTGACGCGCTTGAGGCCCGGACCACGCGCGTTGTGCCGGAGTATGGCGCCCAGGCCCACGGAATGGCCTGGAGCCTCCTCGCCCAGCTGCTGGGCGGGGTGTTCGTGGGACTGGCTCTGGGGCTGGTGGTGGACGGTTTCTTCCACTCTGCGCCCTGGGGGATCATAACCGGCGTCCTTTTGGGCTTTGGGGTTTCCGTCTTCCTGGCCTGGCGGCTGGCGAAGCGGTTGAGTGAACAGGCCGCTCGGGAATTTGGTCCGCCACAGGACCTGCCCGACGACGAAGAAGAAGATTGAGGAGTCCGGACCGGCATGGCCGACCCGATGCACCAGTTCCAGATCGTGAAGGTCGTCGACCGTCCCGACATCACCCTGCCCGGCGGGTTCGTGATCGATATGGCGATCACCAATTCGTCGATCGCGATGTTCATCGCGGCGGGCGTAGTGATTCTCTTCTTCAGTCTGCTGACCGCGGCCCCCAAGGTCGTGCCCGGACGTTTTCAGGTCGCGGGCGAAGGAATATTTGTCTTCATCGATGACCTGGCCACCAGCGTCATCGGCCACGACGGCAAGAAGTACTTCCCCTTCATCTTCACGATCTTCACTTTCGTGCTGGCCATGAACCTGCTGGGCCTCGTGCCCGGCCAGTTCACGGCCACATCGCAGCTGGCCATCACGATCACGCTTGCGATCATGGTGTTCGCCCTGGTGTTGATCATAGGGTTCTGGAAACACGGACTGGGCTTCTTCAAGCTGTTCGCCCCGTCGGGCCTGCCCTGGTTCATGCTGATCTTCCTGGTACCGATCGAGCTGTTTTCGTTCCTGCTCCGGCCCGTCACCCTGTCACTCCGACTATTCGGAAACATGCTGGGCGGCCACGTAGCGCTGAAGGTGTTCGCCGGTTTCATTATCTCGCTGGGCGGCCTC
>JANNVY010000549.1:0-2229 GCA_031408375.1 Pseudomonadota bacterium
CGCGGCAGCGGATTGTCCAACTCGCGGATACCGTCCCAGACGTGGCCGGTCGTATCGACGCCGGAGTGCTCGTCCTTGTCGGGTTTCTTGTGGGGCGAATTGTCGGGCATCAGTCGTCGTCCCCGTCCAGCGGCATGCGGGCCGCGTGGTCGAATTCGGCCTTCTTCGCGGGGAGCAGCGCGTAGACCACGCCGGCGAGGAAAAGCGCCATGAAGAAGAGGGTGCCGCCCTGCTGGGCAAAGGTGGCGACGGCTTCGTAGGTCATGTCATCACCTCCGGTTCTCGTCGGAATCAGCCTGGTAGGTCCGGAAATCGACCAGGGTCCCGAGCATCTGCAGGTAGGCCACCAAGGCGTCCATCTCGGTGATCCGGTTCGGATCGCCGTCGTAGTCTCGCAAGGCCACCTTCGCGCCGTAGCGGGCTTGCAGCCCGGCGGCGCTGGCGAAGGGGTCGGCCTGGGCCTCCAGGTCGGCGATAGCGCTGGCGATCGCCGCGGGGGTGTAGGGCACACCGACCGCTTGCTGGGCGCGCAGCCGGGCGGGCATGTCGCTGTAGCGAAGCGGCTTGTCGGCCAGGAAGGCGTAGGGCGGCATGTTGCTTTCGGGCACGACGCCGCGCGGGTTGCGAAGGTGATCGACGTGCCAGGCGTCGGAGTATTTGCCGCCGACCCGCGCCAGATCCGGCCCCGTTCGCTTGGAGCCCCACTGGAACGGATGGTCGTACATGCTCTCGGCGGCGAGGCTGTAGTGGCCGTAGCGTTCGACCTCGTCACGCAGGGGGCGGACCATCTGCGAGTGGCACAGGTAGCATCCCTCGCGGACGTAGATATCGCGGCCTGCCAGTTCGAGCGGGGTGTAGGGACGCATGCCCTCCACCTCCTCGACCGTGCTCTCAAGGTAGAAGAGCGGGGCGATTTCAACGATGCCGCCGATGGACACGACCACGGCGATGGCCGCGATCAGGAGCATCGAATGGCGCTCGAGTTTGCCGTGATGTTTCCACATGGTCGTTACTCCGCCGGGATGGCGACGGCGTCGGCCGGCAGGGCGTCGGCCGGGGAAGTCCCCGCCTTGACCGAGGGCAGTCGGATCGTCATCCAGAGGTTGAAGGCCATGATCCCGGCTCCGCCGAGGTACAGCAGGCCCCCCAGCAGTCGGATCACGTTGGAGACGTGCTTGGCGCTGACCGTCTCGACGAAGCTGTACTGGAGGAAACCTTCCGGCGTGTAGGCGCGCCACATCAGGCCTTCCATGACCCCGGAGACCCACATCGAGGCGATGTAGAGAACCAGGCCGGTGGTCGCGATCCACAGGTGCCAGTCGACCAGTTTGAGCGAGTAGAGCTCCTGCTTGCGCCACAGCCAGGGCACCAGCATGTACATGGCCCCGAACGAGACGAAGCCGACCCAACCCAGCGCGCCGGAGTGCACATGGCCGATGGTCCAGTCGGTGTAGTGGGAGAGTGCGTTGACGGCGCGCACCGACATCAGCGGCCCTTCGAAGGTCGACATGCCGTAGAAGGCGATCGACACGACCAGCATCTTGATGATCGGGTCGGTACGCAGCTTGTCCCAGGCGCCCGAGAGCGTCATCAGGCCGTTGATCATCCCGCCCCAGCTGGGCATCCACAGCATGATCGAGAAGGTCATTCCCAGGGTCTGCGCCCACTGCGGCAGCGCCGTGTAGTGCAGGTGGTGCGGGCCGGCCCAGATGTAGATGAAGATCAGCGCCCAGAAGTGGACGATCGAGAGGCGGTAGGAATAGACCGGCCGCTCGGCCCGCTTGGGCACGAAGTAGTACATGATGGCCAGGAACCCGGCGGTCAGGAAGAAGCCCACCGCGTTGTGTCCGTACCACCACTGGATCAGGGCGTCCTGGACACCCGCGTAGGCGCCGTAGCTGCGGGTTGCGAGCAAGCCGATCGGGACCGCCGCGTTGTTGATCAGGTGCAGGATGGCGATGGTGACGATGAAGGCCAGGTAGAACCAGTTGGCCACGTAGATGTGCTTTTCCTGGCGCTTCCAGAGCGTGCCCAGGAAGGTGACCAGATAGGCGACCCAGACGATGGTCAGCCAAAGGTCCACGTACCATTCCGGTTCGCCGTATTCGCGCGACTGGGTGATGCCCAGCAGATAGCCCGTTGCCGCCAGCACGATGAACAGCTGGTAGCCCCAGAACACGAACCACGGCAGGACGCCGCCGAACAGGCGCGCCTTGGTCGTGCGCTGCA
>JANNVY010000550.1:0-5057 GCA_031408375.1 Pseudomonadota bacterium
AGCCGCTCGCCAAGGCGCTGCTTGCCCGGTTCGGGTCGCTCAGCGCCGTCATCGGCGCCAGCGTCGCCGAGCTGATGACAGTCAAGGCGGTCGATTCGAAGGGGCGGCCCAAGGGCGTCGGGCGCGACACGGCGCTGGACCTGATCGCGCTGCAGGAGCTGTCGCGCCGCGTGGTCGCCGATCCGGTCAGGAAGCGCACCGTGATCACCTCGTGGACGGCGCTGCTGGACTATGTCCGCGTCGCGCTGCAGCACGAGAGCCGTGAACAGTTCCGGGTGCTTTACCTCGACAAGAAGAACCAGCTGATCGCCGACGAGATCATGGGCCACGGCACCGTCGACCACGCGCCGGTCTATCCGCGCGAGGTGGTCAGGCGCGCGCTCGAGCTGGCGTCGTGCGCCATCATCCTGGTGCACAACCACCCGTCCGGCGACCCGACGCCCTCCCAGGCCGACATCGACATGACGCGGCAGGTGATCGAGGCGGGGCGCACGCTCAAGGTCACCGTCCACGACCACCTGGTGGTCGGCCGCGACGGAGTGGCCAGCTTCAAGAGCCTCGGCCTGATCTGACCACTTCACGGGGACAGGCTTGACGCTGGATTTCTCGCCGAACAACGTTCACCTTGCCAGTGAAGCCAGCGGCCACGGGGCGGTCGGCCATCGAGGGATGACGTCCATGACCAGGCTGATCTTCGCCGGCCTCGCCGCCGCGGCCGCCGCGCTCTCGCTGGCCGCCTGCAACAACCCCGGGACCGAGCCCGCCGACGCGCCCGCCCCGGCCTCCGCGCCGGCCACGCCGTCAGCCGCCGCCAGCGAACCCGCCGCCGCCTCGGCCGCCTCCGCCCTGCCCGCGGACATGCAGGCCCAGGCCGAGCACGCCGAACTGTGCGAACACTTCGCCGGCGAAGAGCCCTATGACGCCGACCGCCGCAAGCAGATCGAAACCGCCATCGAGGCAAACTGCACCCCGCTGAAGGCCGCCCTGCCAGCCCTGCTGGCGGCTCACGGCGCCGATCCCGCGCTCAAGCCCACCCTCGATCGCTGGGCCGAACTGGTCCAGTAGCCCGAGGCGTTACTCCGCCTTCCTTGCAGTCAGGTCGTCCCCCTATTCGGCCAGGGCGCGCCGCTCCCATTCCTGGAAGTCAGGATGGGCCAGCAGGGCGTCGACATAGGCCTGGGCGACGCCGTCGTCGTCCCCATGAGCGGCGAGGTCCAGCGAATAGGAGCGCACCCGCGTGGCGACCGGTGTGAAGAAGGCGTCGGGAATCGACCAGTCGCCGAACAGATAGGGGCCCGCCTTGCCGAAACGGCTGCGCAGGTCGCGCCACAGGGTCACTAACCGCCGCAAGTCCGCTGACGTCTCTTCGGACGGCGCAAGCGTGGTGGTCAGCTGCAAGTCCATCGGGCACTGCTTGCGCAGGGCGCCAAAGCCCGAGTGCATTTCGCAGGCCGCCGAGCGCGCCAGCCAGCGGGCGTGGGCCTCCTCCGGCCACATGCGGACCTGCGGGAAATTCTCGGCCGCCCAGACGGCGATGGCCATGGAGTCCCAGACCACCTCGCCCTCGACCCTCAGCGCCGGCACCAGGCCCGACGGCGACAGGGCCAGGATCTCGTCATGGGTCTCGTCACGGTTCAGCGGCACCATCCGCTCGGTGAACTCGGCGCCCGCGTGGCGCAGCACCAGCCAGGGCCGCATCGACCAGGTCGACCACCTGTAATCACCGATCACCAGTTCCATGCGCCGCTCCCTCTATTCGCTTTCCGATGAAAACCGCTTGCCCAACCGCGCCAAGGCCTGCGAGACCTTGCACCAGACCCGCATAGAACGGGGTCGCGGGGGAGTGAAGCGCCATGACCGACCAGACGGTCGCCCAGACTGACATTCGCCCAACCGGCCCCGGCCTTTCGGACGGCTACAAGGCCTATGCCCTGTCCATGCTGGTGGTGGTCTACACGTCAAACTTCATCGACCGTCAGATCATCGGCATCGTCGCCAAGAACCTGAAGGCCGATCTGGGCATCTCGAACTTGCAGATCGGCCTGCTGGCGGGGCTTTCCTTCGCGGTCCTGTATTCACTGCTCGGCGTGCCGATCGCGCGCCTGGCCGAGCGCTTCAACCGGGTGACCATCATCGCTGTGTCGCTGGCCCTGTGGTCCGCCTTCACCGCCGCCTGCGGCCTGGCCCAGAATTTCACCCAGCTTTTCCTGATGCGCGTCGGCGTCGGCATCGGCGAAGCGGGCTGCTCCCCCGCGAGCCAGAGCCTGCTGTCGGACTACTATTCGCCCAAAAAACGGGCCACGGCGCTGTCCATCTACACCCTGGGCATCCCCTTCGGCACGCTGTTCGGCGCCCTGCTGGCCGGAAACATCGCCGAGACTTACGGCTGGCGCATGGCCTTCTTCCTGGTGGGTCTGCCGGGCATCGCCCTCGCCGTGATCCTGAAGCTGACCCTGAAGGAAGCGCCGCGCGGCTCGTGGGACGCGGCGGCCCTCCAGGCCGGCCCCACGCCGTCACTCTGGCGGGTGTGCAAGACGCTGTTCAGCAAGCCCTCGTTCCGTCACATGGCCGCCGGCGCAACCCTCTCTTCCTTCGCCGGCTACGGAGTCGCATCCTTCGGCGTACTGTTCCTGGCCAGCGGCCCGTTCAACATCGGCGGGGCCGAGGCAGCGACCGCCTACGGGGTGGTCGGCGGTCTCGCCGCCGCGGTCGGAATCTTCCTTGGCGGCGTGGTCACCGACTATATCGGCAAGCACTCGACCCGGGCCTATCCGCTGGTGCCCGGCATCGGCTTCCTGATCGCCGCGCCCCTCTATTACTTCGCCTTCCAGCAGCCCACCCTGATCGGTATCGGCCTGGGCGTGATCGCCCCGCTGATCCTTCAATACCTCTACCTCGGTCCGACATTCGCGGTGACCCACAACCTGGTCGAGCCGCGCATGCGGGCCTCGGCGACGGCGCTCTTGTTCCTCCCCATCAACCTGATCGGACTGGGCTTTGGCCCGCCCTTCGTCGGCTGGCTGGCGGACCTGATGACCAGCCGCGACTTCGCCGCCCAGAATCTGGGTGATTTCACCGCCGCCTGCGCCGCAGCCGCCCAACCAGGCGCGGCCGCCGACCTGGTCGCGGCCTGCGGGACCTCGAACTTCGAGGGTGTGAAGTGGGCGATCCTGATCACCGCTGTGGTCTTCTACGCCTGGGCGGGCCTGCACTACGTCTATGCCGCCCGCTTCGTGAAGCGTGACCTGGAGGCCGGCCCGGTCTCCTGATCGAGGCGGGAGGACCGGACGACGGATTGCCGGCCCTCGTCGCGCGGGGTCTTAAGCGCGCCCATGATCCCCCGTTACTCCCGCCCCGTCGCCGCCGACATCTGGTCGCCCGAAACCCGCTATCGCATCTGGTTCGAAATCGAGGCCCACGCTGCGACCGCGATGGCCGAGTTGGGGACCATCCCCAAGGACGCCGCCGAGGCGATCTGGGCCAAGGGCAAGGACGTGGTCTTCGACGCCGACCGCATCGACGAGATCGAGCGCACCACCAAGCACGACGTCATCGCCTTCCTGACCCATGTGTCGGAGATCGTCGGCCCTGAAGCGCGGTTCCTGCATCAGGGCATGACCTCGTCGGATGTGCTGGACACCTGTCTGGCCGTGCAGCTGGCGCGCGCCACCGATCTGCTGATCGAGGATGTCGACCTGGTGCTTGCGGCCATCGAGCGCCGCGCCTTCGAGCACAAGCTGACCCCCACCGTGGGCCGCAGCCACGGCATCCACGCCGAGCCCACCACCTTCGGCGTCAAGCTGGCCGGCTACTACGCCGAGTTCGTCCGCGCCCGCGCGCGCTTGGTCACCGCCCGCGAGGAAATCGCCACCTGCGCCATCTCCGGCGCCGTCGGCACCTTCGCCCATGTCGATCCACGCGTTGAGGCATACGTCGCCGAAAAGATGGGTCTGAGCGTCGAGCCGGTCTCGACCCAGGTCATCCCGCGCGATCGCCACGCCGCCTACTTCTGCGCCCTGGCCGTCGTGGCCTCGTCGGTCGAGCGCCTGGCGGTCGAGATCCGCCATCTGCAGCGCACCGAGGTGCTGGAGGCGGAAGAACCGTTCGACCCGGGCCAGAAGGGCTCGTCGGCCATGCCGCACAAGCGCAACCCGATCCTCACCGAGAACCTGACGGGCCTGGCTCGCCTGGTCCGCTCCGCCGCCACACCGGCGCTGGAGAACGTGGCCCTATGGCACGAGCGGGACATCAGCCACTCGTCGGTGGAACGCGGCATTGCGCCGGACGCCACCATCCACCTCGACTTCGCCCTGCGCCGACTGGCCGGCGTGATGGAGCGGCTGGTGGTCTATCCCGAGAACATGGCGAAGAACCTCGATCGCCTCGGCGGCCTGGTGCACTCCCAGCGGGTGCTGCTGGCCCTGACCCAGAACGGCGTCAGTCGTGAGGACGCCTATGCGGCGGTCCAGCGCAACGCCATGCCGGTCTGGCGCGGCGAGGGCGTGTTCCTGGACCTGCTGAAGGCCGACCCCGTCGTGCGCCCGGCGCTCACCGACGAGGAGCTGGAAGACCTGTTCGACATCGGCCATCACACCAAACACGTCGACACCATCTTCCAGCGGGTGTTCGGGCGGGTCTGAGCTTTTCCGGGCGATCGGTGATCGGGCGGGGCACGGGCTCCGTAAGGGTCTGTGCAAGCCGGGGGGCTTGGACCTGAACCCGGAGTCTTACCTCATGAAGCGCCTTCATACCCTCGCCGCCACGGCCGTCTCGCTGGCCGCCCTCTTCGCCGCCGCCAACACCGTAGCGGCGCCCGCCGCCGCCAACTGGACTCCTGCCGCCATGGCTGACCCGATGGTCGGCGGCGCCGCCATGAGCCCTTTGGCCGACATTGTCACCAACGCCTCGAAGTCCGCCGACCACACCACCCTGGTCGCAGCCGTGCAGGCCGCCGGCCTGGTTGAGACCCTCCAGAGCCCAGGTCCCTTCACCGTGTTCGCACCCACCAACGGCGCCTTCGGTGAACTCCCCGCCGGCACGGTCGAATCACTGGTCCA
>JANNVY010000551.1:0-12802 GCA_031408375.1 Pseudomonadota bacterium
CGCGTTCAACGGGCATCAAGGCGGGCAGAATGGCCAAGGCTAATTTCCAGAAGGGCCAGCGGGTCTGGGTCGAATGCGTCGGCGCCTGGGCGCTGATCGAAAAGGTCGTGCCGGTCTGGGCCAAGGGCTTCGCCGAGCCGGTCCGCATCACCTACGACGTCGGCTTCGGCCGCGACTTCAACGCCCAGGAACTGCAGGCCGAGCGCACCGACGAGACCGCCGCCTCGCTTGAGACCGGCGACTGGCGGCTGCTGCGCGCCCGCAACAAGTGGCAGTCGCCCGAGGACTGCCCGCACCATCCCTACCCCGGCACCTATCCGGTGGTGGTCACCGACCCCACCGACTGGGGCGGCTGGCGCGTGCCCGGCGCGGAATACGACCGCGATCCCCACAAGATCGAACTGCAGTCGCGGCTGATCGTCAACTCGCCGCGGCTGATGAAGCTGGCCGAAGAGCTGATCGCTTACGTCGAGGACGATCATGATGATGCGCCGCAGTCGGTGATCGTGCTGGCCCGCAAGGCCGAGCTGTTGCTACGCAGCGTGCTGGAGCCCGCCGCGCCGCCGGAAGGCGAAAGCGCCGCCGACCCCAGCCAGGTCGCCGCCGAATAGGAATTCGGTCGGCGCTTGAACCGCCGGCCCTGTCTGCGCATTTGCCCTGTCTCCATGGAGACCTGAGCGCATGCCCGTTCCCGGCCGCTTCCAGACCACGAACCCAGCCAGCGGCGAGCCCGGACAGGTCTGGGACGGTCACACCCCCGACGAAGCCGCCGATATCCTGGGCCGCACGCACGCCGCCTTCGACGGCTGGCGGCGCACCGACATCGGCGAGCGGGCGCGTCTGATGCACGAGGCCGCCCGGGTGCTGCGCCGGCGCAAGGACGAGTTCGCCGCCTTGATGACCGCCGAGATGGGCAAGACGCTCACCGACGGCCGGGCCGAGATCGAGAAGTGCGCAGGCCACTGCGACTGGTTCGCCGACCATGCCGCCGACATGCTGGCGCGCGAGCCGGTGGAGTTCAGCGGCGCCAAGGCCTTCGTGACCTTCAATCCGCTGGGGGTGGTGCTGGCGGTGATGCCGTGGAACTTCCCGTTCTGGCAGGCGATCCGCTTCGCCGCGCCGGCGCTGATGGCCGGCAACTGCGCGGCGCTGAAACACGCCTCCAATGTGCCCGGCTGCGCCATGGCCATCGAGGGCGTGTTTACCGAGTCCGGCTTTCCCGTCGACGTCTTTCGGACGGTGCTGATCGGCGGCAGCGAGGTGAAGCCGCTCATCGAGGATGACCGGGTCGCGGCCGTGACCCTGACCGGTTCGGTCGAGGCGGGCCGCCAGGTCGCGGCCGCCGCCGGTGGCGTGCTGAAGAAGGCCGTGCTTGAGCTGGGCGGGTCGGACGCCTATCTGGTGCTGGAGGACGCCGACATCGCCGCCGCCGCCAAGGTCGCGGCCACGGCGCGGATGGTGAACGGCGGCCAGAGCTGCATCGCCGGCAAGCGCTTCATCGTCGTTGAGCCCGTCGCCGAGGCCTTCGAGGAAGCCCTGGTCGAGGCCATGTCGGCCTATGAGCCCGGCGACCCCACGCTTGAGGAGACCCGTTTTGGGCCCCTGGTCAGCGCCGAAGCGCGCGACGAGATCCACCGCCAGGTCAAACAGTCAGTCGCCAGGGGCGCCCACCTGCTGCTGGGCGGTCGCATCCCGGACCAGTCCGGCGCCTGGTACCCGGCCACGGTCCTGACCCATGTGGCGAAAGGCCAGCCCGCCCATGACGATGAGATTTTCGGTCCCGTCGCCGCCATCATCCGGGCCAAGGACGAGGCCGACGCCATTCGCATCGCCAATGACAGCCAGTTCGGCCTGGGCTCGGGCGTGCTGACTACCGACCTGGCGCGCGGCGAGCGGATCGCCGCCGAGGAGCTGCAGGCCGGCATGGCGTTTGTGAACCGCAATGTCGCCTCGGACTCCCGCCTGCCGTTCGGCGGCGTCAAGCACTCGGGACATGGTCGGGAATGCGGTCGTTACGGCCTGCTGGAATTCGTGAACATCAAGACGGTGGTGGTGGCCGAGTAATGCTGGAAACCGCGCGCGCCAACCTCTAGGAGTTCACGTCCCACGAGAGTTCGCGGATACCGATGCGCACCGAAACGCCCAAGCCGATCAAGCTCGCCGATTACAGCCCGCCCGGCTTCCTCATCGACGCCGTCGATCTGACCTTCCGGCTGGAGCCCAACGCCACCCGCGTGGTCGCCAGGCTGGGCATGCGGCGCAACGGCGAGCACAAGGATCCGCTGTTCCTCAACGGCGAGCGGCTGAAGCCGATCTCCTTCGCCGTCGATGGCGAGACGCTGCGGGCTACGCGCTACACGGTCACCGAAGAGGGCGTGACCCTGACCGGCCTGCCCGACGCCTTCACCCTGGAAACCGAGGTCGAGATCGATCCGGCCAACAACACGGCGCTGGAAGGCCTCTACATGTCCGGCGGCCGCTTCTGCACCCAGTGCGAGGCGGAAGGTTTCCGCAAGATCACCTGGTTCATGGACCGGCCCGACGTGCTCGCCCGCTATACCGTGCGCATCGAGGCCGACAAGGCCGCCTTCCCGCGCCTGCTGGCCAACGGTAACCTGATCGAGGCGGGCGATGTGGACGAGACGCGTCACTTCGCCGTCTGGAACGACCCCTTCCCCAAGCCCTGCTACCTTTTCGCCCTGGTGGCCGGAGAGCTGGACGAGCTCAAGGACGGCTTCACCACCATGACCGGGCGCGCCATCGACCTGCGCATCTACGTCGATCCGGGCATGGCCAGCCGCGCCACCTACGCCATGGACGCGCTGAAGCGGTCGATGAAGTGGGACGAGACCGCCTACGGCCGCGAGTACGACCTCGACCTGTTCATGATCGTCGCCGTGCGCGACTTCAACTTCGGGGCGATGGAGAACAAGGGGTTGAACATCTTCAACTCCTCGCTCCTGCTGGCCGATCCCGCGACGGCCACCGACTTCGATTTCGAGCGCATCGAAAGCGTCGTCGCCCACGAATATTTCCACAACTGGACCGGCAACCGCATCACCTGCCGCGACTGGTTCCAGCTGTGCCTGAAGGAAGGCCTGACGGTCTTCCGCGACCAGGGCTTCTCCGCAGACCAGCGCGACGCCGCCGTCCAGCGCATCAAGGACGTGCGGGCGCTGCGCGCGCGCCAGTTCGCCGAGGACGCCGGGCCGATGGCCCACCCGGTCCGTCCGGACAAGTATCTGAAAATCGACAACTTCTACACCGCGACCATCTACGAAAAGGGCTCCGAGGTCATCCGGATGCTCAAGCTGCTGGTGGGCGACCGCGACTTCCGCCGCGGCATGGACCGCTACTTCACCACTTGGGACGGCCAGGCCACCACGGTCGAGGCCTTCGTCGAGTGCTTCACCGCCGTCACCGGCAAGGACTTCTCGCAGTTCTTCGGTTGGTACCAGCAGGCCGGCACGCCCGAGATCCGTATCGAGGGCGAATACGACCAGCGCTCCAGGACGCTCGACCTGCGCCTGGCCCAGACCACCCGCCCGACGCCCGGCCAGCCCACCAAGAAGCCCCTGCCCGTGCCGATCCGCCTTGGCCTTCTGGACGAGGACGGCCGGCCCCAGACCTTCCGCCCCGGCGGCTCGGACCGCGTCGTCGACGAGACGGTCATCCTCATGGACCAGGCCGACATGCGCGTGCGCATCGCCGAGGTCGACCGGCCGCCGGTGCTGTCGGCGCTGCGCGGGTTTTCCGCCCCCGTCGTGCTCTCCACCGACGCGCCGGAAGCCCACCGCTTTGTGCGCCTGGCCGCCGATCCGGACCTGTTCAACCGTTGGGAGGCCGGCCAGAACCTGGCGCGCGACCTGATCCTGGCCCGCGCTGGTGGCGCGCCCAATGAGGAGGCCGAACGCGCCTTCGCCGCCGCCGTCGGCCGCGCGCTCGCCGACCAGTCGGCCGAGCCCGCCTTCAAGGCGCTGTTACTGCAGCTGCCGTCCGAGACCGACCTGGCCATGGTCATGACCCCGGCCGATCCCGCCGCCATTCACGCCGCCCGCGAGGCCCTGCGTCGCGCCCTGGCCATCGGTCTACGCGATGACCTTGAACGCCTGCACGGCGAGATGGCCGACAAGGGAGCCTTCTCGCCCGACGCCGCCCAGGCCGGCCGCCGCGCCCTGCGTAACGCCGCGCTCGACGCCCTGGCCGTCGAACCCGCCGCGCCAATTGCCGGCCGTGCCGCGGCCCACTACGCCTCGGCCGCCAACATGACCGACGCCATGGGCGGGCTGTCCGCCCTGATGCAACAGGGCGGCGAGGCCTGGGACAAGGCGCTGACGGACTTCTTCGAGCGCTGGAAGGACGAGCCCCAGGTGCTGGACAAGTGGTTCGCCATCCAGGCCCGCTCCAGCGAAGAGGGGGCCATGGGCCGCGTGCTGGCGCTCACCGCCCATCCGGCCTTCGACGCCAGGAACCCCAACCGCCTGCGCGCCCTGGTCCAGACCTTCAGCCAGGCCAATCCGGCCCGCTTCCACGAGGCCGACGGCTCCGGTTATCGCTTCCTGGCCGACCAGATCCTGGCGGTGGACGGCTTCAACCCGAACACAGCCGCTCGCCTTCTGGAACCGTTGGGGCAATGGCGGCGCTACACGCCCGAACTGGGCGAGCTGATGCGCGAACAGCTAAAGCGCATCAAGCGCAAGAAGAGCCTTTCCAAGAACGTGCTGGAGCTGGCGACCAAGGCCCTGGAAACCTGACCAACCCCGGGGACGGACAGGCCCCGCAGGGTGGCGGCAGGATGATCATCGCGGGTGCGGGGAGTTTCTGTCCCCACGTCGCGTCCTTTCCCGTTCGACACTGCCGCGAAGCAGCTTAGGCTCCCACGTCACCGGTTGATTCAAACATGGGGTGACGGGCTTTGGGTTCGGGCCGCGACGTCAGCGACACGGCGCGCGTCATGGACGAGGACGTGCATCGACGGCTGGGTGACGTAGTCCCCGGCTGGGTGCGCATCACCGTCCTGGCCACCGCGCTTGCCCTGGCCGCCTACACCCTGTTCTTCGTCGACCGACTGGATGTCGATCCCCGCCGCGCCGGCGACGCCCTTGACCCCGTGCTGATCGAAAGCTCCGGCATAGCTTCAGCCAGGGCCGCCGCCGAGCAGGCCCAGGCGCGGGCTGGGCTCAGCGTCGCCGCCGATCTTCTAGCCCGCCGCGCCGTGCAGCCCGCCGACGCCGCCGAGGCCGCCCTCGCAGCCGCGCCCGCGCTTGACGCCGTCGCTGTCGTCAGGGGCCGCCGGCCGGTGGCGGTGGCCGGCAAGGCGTCCGGACTGACCTGGCCCGCCGGCGCTCGCTCCGGTGTGCTGACCGCCGCGCCCGGTTCGCCCTACGCCTTCCTCGTCGTTGGCACAGGCGAATACCGGATGGTCGGGGCGATACGCTTTCGTTCGGCCGTTGCGGCGTCGCCCTTGCAGGGCTGGTCAGCCATCGTCGGCGCCGACGGCCTGGTGCTCGCTTCCAGCAATCCCGCCCTCATCGGCCTGGGCCTCGGCGCTGACGGCAAGGCCCTGAGCCGCGCCGCGACCGACGCCAGCCGCCTGAGCCTGACGACCGGCGACGGCTCCGCCATGGCCGCCGCAGTCGCGCCCGTGGCAGGTGGACTCTACGCCGTGTCGGCCGGGCCCGCGCCGGATGCGGCGCGGGGCGCCGCCTCGATGCTGTCCACCGCCTTGCTGATCGCCGGACCGCTGGCGGCCGGGGTGATCCTGTCGCTGTTGTTGTGGCTGCAGGCGCGCCGCGCCGCCCACGCGCGGCGCGACTTCACCGAGACCGAGAGACGCTTCCGCACGGCCGTGGAAGCCGCCCGCTGCGGCGTCTGGGAATGGGACCTGAAGCGCGACGAGGTCTATGTCTCCGACGTCATGGCCGCCATGCTGGGCTGGGCCGAGGGCGGCGTGGTCACCGGCGCCGCCATGCTCAGCCGGGTCGCCGAACCGGACCGGCCGAAGGTGATTGCCGCCCTCAAGTCGGCAGCCATGTATGGCGCCTTCGATGTTTCGTTCCGGGCGCCGCACGAGGGTCGCCGACCCACCTGGATTGACGCGCGCGGCCAGTCGCTGGGCAAGCGGGCCGACCAGACCTTCGATCGCATCGTCGGCGTGGCCCTTGATGTAACCGAGGAGCGCTCGGCCCAGTCCCGCGCGGTGACCGCCGAGACCCGCCTGCGCGACGCCATCGAGAGCGTTTCGGAGGCCTTCGTGCTCTGGGACCACCGCGGCCGGCTGCGGATGTCCAACCAGAACTTCCGCGAGTGGTTCGATATCGACCCCCGCGCCCTGCGCCCCGGCGCGACCAAAGGCGTGGTCGGCAAGATCGCGCGCCTGGCCATCAAGCACGAGGGGCCGGCCCCGAACGCCCAGCCCGGCGTCATCGAGGCCGAGTTGAACGACGGACGCTGGCTGCAGATCTCCGAGCGCCGCACCTCCGACGGCGGCGTGGTCATGACCGCTGCCGATATTACCGCCATCAAGATCCAGGAGGCTGCCCGCCGCCGCAATGAAGAGCAGCTTCAGGCCATGGTCAGCCGGCTGGAGCAGAGCCAGGGCGAGCTGGCGCTGCTGGCGCGCAAGTACGAAACCGCCAAGGTCCGGGCCGAGGGGGCCAACCGGGCCAAGTCGGAATTTCTGGCCAACATGAGCCATGAATTGCGCACGCCGCTGAACGCCATCAACGGTTTCTCGGAGATCATGGTCGCCGAGATGTTCGGACCGGTCGGCGACCAGCGTTATGCCGGCTACGCCAAGGACATCCTGATGTCGGGCCAGCATCTCCTGGCCCTGATCAACGACATCCTCGACATGGCTAAGATCGAAGCCGGCAAGATGACCATGAGCTTCGAGCCGGTGGTGCTGGACGACTGTATCGAGGACGCCGTGCGGCTGATGCACAACCGAGCCGAGGCATCGGGCCTGACCCTGGCCGTCGAACTGCAACCGCTTCCGGAGATCGACGCCGACTATCGGGCCATCAAACAGATGCTGCTGAACCTGCTGTCGAACGCCGTGAAGTTCACCCCGCGGGGCGGCACGGTGACGGTGCTGACGGCGGTCTTCGGCGATGAAGTCCGGCTGTCGGTGCGGGATTCCGGGATCGGCATCTCCGCCGAGGACATGGTTCGTCTGGCCCAGCCCTTCGAGCAAATCGAGAGTCAGCACGCCAAGACCCAGCAGGGCACCGGCCTGGGCCTGGCGCTGACCAAGTCCCTGATCGAGATGCACGCCGGGCGCATCGAGTTCCAGAGCGAGCCGGGACACGGCACCACGGTCAGCGTCTTCCTGCCCATCCGCCAGGCCGGCGACGGCGACGACCTGCGGACCGGACGGGCGGCTTAACGCCTGGGGAAGGCGGCCTGCTTGCCGACCACGATCAGTCCGGCCCCCATCACCACCAGCAGTCCGTAGAGCGCCAGCATTGCGGGGCTCTGGCCCTCGACAAAGGCCGCGCCCATCGCGGCAGCGACGCCCAGGGGCGCGATGACCAGCACCATGCCGATGACCATCATGAGAATTCCGGCGGCGCGCATGCGCTAGGTCGCGGGCGCGGCGGCAGGGGCCGTGTCGGGCAACGTAGCCGGCTGCGCAGGCGTCGCCGGCGCTCTTTCATGCTTGTGCTCGTTGCGATGCCCGCGGTCGCCCCTGTCGCCGGGGCGTCCGCGCAGCCCGCGGGACCGATGCTCGAATCCGGGCGCCAGGGTTTTGCGCGCCTGGGGACTGAGCCGTTCGAACACGGCGCTGAGGCGCTCATCGAGCCTGTCGCGGCCCCGCATTTCGGCCGCGTTGGCCGCGCGCAGGGCGGCGAGGACGGCGGCTCGGTCATAGGTCGGGGCGGCGGCCAGTCTGGCGGCCTTGCGCCGCAATTCGCGCGCTTCGTGGAATTCAGGCTTCGAGGCCCGGGCGGCGTCGCGCATCTGGCCGCGCAGCCGGTCCTGGTCGGCCTTGGGCAGGGTGCGGGCGGTCTCGAACAGCGGCGGACCGCGACGGTCCATGCGGTCGCGCCACGCCTGCCTGGCCATGTAGAGCCCCGCCACGATGGCGCAGATCAGCACCACGTTCAGGGTGATGGATACGGCCAGGCCGATGGTCTTGCCCCGTTCGGTCATCCGAGAATCTCCTGCTCGTCGACCGGCAGGTCGGCGACGTCGGCGATGAGGGCGTCGGCCTGGGCGTCGGCGGTAATGCGCTGCACGGCCCCGGCGCCGGCCAGGACCCCGACCACGCAGGCGCAGGCCAGCGCCGCGCCGGCGACGACCCAGCGGCCGAAATCGAAGAAGGGCTTGCGCTCGGGACGCGGTTGGGGGGCGCCGGCCAGGATCGCGTCGCGCAGGGCGTGGCTGATCCGGGGCGCGAGCGAGGCGTCCAGCGCGGCGTCGACCTGGCGCGCCTCGAACAGAATGCGCTCGGCCCGCACCTTGTCGGCGGCCACGAAGCCAACCGCGGCGTCCCGCTCAGCCGCGGGCCAGCGGCGCAGGTCGGCGCCGTACGCCGAAGTCAGGGTCTCGAAGCGTTCAGCGTTCATGTCTCTCATCCTCCCCGCACGGCTTTCCCGGTGGTCGGCGCCAGCTCAGCCAGCGCCGCCCGCAAAGCCCGTCGTCCGCGCGAAAGGAGGCTCTCCAGAGCTTCAACGGAGACGCCCATCAATTCCGCCGCGTCGATGTTCGAAAGTTCCTGATAGTGGCAAAGCACCACCGCCTCCCGCTGGCGTTCGGGCAAGGCCTGCAAGGCCCGGTCCACCTGGGCGCCCAGCTCGGCGACTTCCAGGCCGCGATCAGGGGCCGGCCCCGGATCGGGCCGGTCGGGTGGCTCGGCCATGGTCACCTCGCGCTTGCGGCGCAGGCGGTCGTAGCAGAGGTTCAAGGTCACGCGATGCAGCCAGGTGTCGAACCTGGCCGCACCGGGAACCCACTTCGGGGCCTGTTTCCAGGCCCGCAGGAAGGCCTCCTGGGCGACGTCCTCGGCCTCGGCCTGGTCGCCCAGCAAGCGCCGGCTCAACGCCAGCAGGCGCGGCAGCTTTCGGGCCACCAGCGCCTGCACGGCGGCGGGTTCACCGCGCGCGACGCGACGGATCAGATCTTCATCCGGGTCCGCCGCGCGCGACAAGTCCTGCGCGATTACTTCTTCGGCGCCGCCGCGCGAGCAGCCTGGGCGGCGCGGGCTGCCTGGGCCGCAGCCTGGCGCTCCTGCGGGGTGATGAACCCGTCCTTGTTGGCGTCCATGCGGTCGAAGGCGGCGTTGGTCTGGGCGTCGTATTCCGCCTGGGTGATCGCGCCGTCCCGGTTTGTGTCCGAGGGACCGACATTGGCCAGGGGCTGGACGCCCCGGTTGGAGGCGGCGGTGAATTCGGCCTTGCTGACCTGACCGTTGCGGTCGGTGTCGAGCGCAGTGAACTGGCGGTCGATCTGGGCGTTGCGGGCCTTGTCGCGGGTGGCCTGCATCTCGGCCAGGGTCACCTTGCCGTCGCGGTTGATGTCGAGCTGGGCGAAGCCGCGGGCCTCAAGGGCGCGGGCCTCGGCCTTGGAGACCTTGCCGTCGCCGTCGGCGTCGGCCGGATGCCGCTGGGGCGCGCCCTTAGGCGGGGCAGCCTTGCCCGGCGCCGCCGCCGGAGCGGTCTGGGCGGTCGCGGCCACGGCGGCTCCCGCGAGGATCAGCGCGAGCGTCGCGCCAAAGATCGTGCCTTTATCGATGCTCATTTTTCTCGTCTCTCCCGGCCATACCGGCCGCCAAGCTTCATTCAACCCTACTAAGGCGAAATTCCGTCGTTAGGGAACAGGGTTCTCTCGAAAGCCGAGCGCGCGGACGCCCGAACAGCCCCAAGAGTTTGCTTCAATGCCTCGAAATCCTCGGCGCCGCCTGCGTTGGCCAGCAATTGCTTGAACGCCTCAGGCTCGTCTTCGGCTCCCTGGCTTTCGTCCAATGCCGCCCGCAGGAGCTGTGACAGGCCCTGCTGCAGGGCCCAGGCCGTTGAAAGAGCTGACATATCCGAAGGATCCGCAAGTCCCGCTTCCACCATGCCGGCAAGCGAGTCGATGGTGTTGGCCCGCAGCGGACCACCCCGGGCGGCGTGAATGATCTGCAGGTACTGGGCGGCGAACTCCACATCCACCAGACCCCCGGGCGCCAGCTTCAGGTCCCAGAACCCGGCCGGCGGGCGTTCGCGCTCCATCAGGCCACGCATCGCACGCACCTCGGCGGCCGTCGCGGCGGCGTCGCGAGGCCGGCGGAGCGCCCGCTCGACCGCCCGGCCCACCCGCTCGCCGAAGCCCGCGTCGCTGGCCCACACAACCCGCGCCCGGGTGAGCGCCAAGAACTCCCAGACGTCCGCCTCGGTCTCGTAGTAGCCCTCCATCCCTGCCAGGCTGACCGCCACGGGGCCCTTGGCGCCCGTGGGCCGCAACTGCATATCGATTTCGAACAGGGTTCCCTCGGCGGTGGGCGCCGAGAGGGCGGCGATCAGGCGTTGGGTAAAGCGGCCGTAGAAGGTCTCCGCCATCCAGGCCTTGCCGTCGGACACGGCGCCGGGTTCGGCCACGTAGACCGTCATCAGGTCGAGATCGGAGGTGGGGGTCATCTCCCGCGAGCCCAACTTGCCCAGTCCCAGCACGGCGATCTTGCCCGCGAACCGGCCCCCCAGCCGCTCGGTCTCGGCCATGGCCGCGGGCGCCAACGCCTGGACGCAGGCGTCGGCCAGGTCTGCGAAGGCCTGGCCGGCGTCTTCCGCCCGCGACTGGCCCGACAGGATCATCACCCCCACCCGGAACGCCTGTTCGCGCCAGATGCGCCGCACGATGTCCATGGCGGCCTCGAACCCGCCCGCGCGGGCGGCCTCGCCGATGATTTCCTCGCAGACTCCGCTGTTCTGGTTCAGCGGCGCGAAGAAGCGGGCGTCGAGCAGGGAATCCAGCGCCGCCGGCTTCCGCGCGAGCGTCGAGGCCAGACGCGGCGCGAGCGCCAGCACCCGAACGATCAACTCAAACAGATTGGCCTGGGCCAGGAACAGGGACTGGACCTGCACCCCGAAACTGAGGCCCGCGAAGAAGACCGAGAAGCGCGCGAAAGCCGCGTCGGGCACGCCAGACGCCGACAGCGCCTCCAGGAGCCGCGGGGCCAGCCGCGTAAACAGCTCGCGTCCCCGCTCCGAGCGGGTGGCGGGGATGCGGCCGTGGTGCCAGGCGCGGATGGTCTGCGAGACCCTGGCGGGATCGGAGAACCCCATCCGGGCGAGGGTCAGAAGGGTCTCCGGGTCATCCTCTACCCCGGTGAAAACGAGGGATCCGACCGAGGACGACAGGGCCTCTTCGCCTGCGAAAAGCTCGCCGTAGCGCCGGTTCACCGTCTTCAGCGTGTCGCCGACCGAGGCGTCCAGCGACGCCAGCGACGCTTCTCTCGCAAGCGCCGCGACCCGAACGCGCACTTCCGGGTCCTCGGGCAGGATGTGGGTCTGTTCGTCGTGCAGCATCTGGATGCGATGTTCCAACCCGCGCAACCGGCGGTATTCGCGGTCCATGTCGGCGGCGGCTTCGGCCGCGACATGGCCGGCGCGGGTTAGCGCCTGTAGCGCCTCCAGGGTGCGGGGCGAGCGCAGGGTGGCGTCGCGGCCGCCGAGGATCAGCTGCTGGGTCTGGACGTAGAACTCGACCTCGCGGATGCCGCCGGCGCCCAGTTTAAGGTTGGCGCCCGCGGCCTCCAGCCGCTCGTCGGCGCGGTAGACGTGGATCTGGCGCTTGATGGCGTGGATGTCGGTGACCGCGCCGTAGTCGAGGCTGCGCCGCCAGATGTAAGGCTTCAGCGCGTCGAGAAACTCGCGGGCCCGGGCCAGGTCGCCGGCGCCTGGTCGCGCCTTGATGAAGGCCGCCCGCTCCCAATTCTGGCCGACAGTCTCATAGTAGCTGAGCGCCGAGGAGACCGCGACGACCGGGGGCGTCGACGACGGGTCGGGGCGCAGGCGCAGGTCCAGGCGGAAGACGTAGCCGTCGACCGTGCGGTCCGACAAAAGGTTGGTCAGGGTCTGGGCGACGCGGTTGACGAAGCCCTGGGCCTCGATGCCGTCCGCGAGCGGCAGGGCTGCGGGCTCGTAGAAAAGCGACAGGTCGATGTCGCTGGAATAGTTCAGCTCGAAGGCCCCGTATTTGCCCATCGCGAGGCCGAACAGGCCGGGAACTGGTCCCGCTGCATCCTCGGGATCGCCCAGCAGCCGCCCCTTGGCCCGCTCGGCGCCGGCAACAAAGGCGAGGCAGGCGTGGACGGCGGCGTCGGCGAAGCGGGTCAGGGCCTCGGTCACCCGGTCCAGGTCCCAGACTCCGCCGAGATCGGCCAGTGCCGTAAGCAGGTGCAACTCGGCCTTGAGCAGGCGCAGGCGCCGCTTGAATTCGTCCTGGTCCAGCACCTCGCCCTTGAGGGCGCCGGCCTGGCTGAGGATCGCCTCGAGCGCCGGAGCCGGCGAGGCCTCGAGACAGCGCTGCAGCATCCGCGGCCATCGCCGCATCAGGCCCGCCAGATAGGGCGCCGCGCCGGCCACCCTCTCCAGCGACGGCCAGGCCGCGTCGAGCGTGGCGCGCCAGCCGCCCTCGTCGGCGGCCGCGATCAGATCATCATGCAGCCGCCCGGCCGCCGCCGCGTCGACGACGGGGCCGCAAGGGCGCAGGGAATCGCGGAGGGCTGTCACGAGTGCTTCTTAGCCGGTCCAACGGGTGTGCGTCGTCCTCGTCCTTCGACAGGCTCAGGATGAGGACTAATGATCAGGAAGCGACGCGG
>JANNVY010000552.1:0-1506 GCA_031408375.1 Pseudomonadota bacterium
GCCTGTGCGGACCGCCAAGGTGCTGTTCCGCGAGGCGCGCGAGATGCTGAAGCGCGAAGCCGACGGCCGATCCTTCCGGCTGATCGGCATCGGCATGGCCGACCTGGTCGAGGATGGCGACGCGGCCGCCGGCCTGTTCGAGACCGACGATGCGCGGGCGCTGAAGACCGAGACCGCGATGGACGCCCTGCGCTCAAAGTTCGGCGACGCGGCCGTGGTCAGCGGCCGGTCGCTCAAACGCTAACTCAGGCCCAGCCGAACCAGCGATGTAGCAGGCTGCTGAGCCAGCTGCGGCCATCGGGGTCTCGAATGCTGCCGCCGGCGCGGCCGTTCGGGTCGATCGCAATGCCATAGGCGCGGCCGTCCGGATCGATGGCGATGCCGTAGGCGGTCGTGTTCGTGGCTGGGGTCTGGCGACCATTGCCGTCGATCTGAATGCCGGCGGCCGCGGCCTGGCTGGCCGTGGAAAGGGTCAGCACGGCGGCGACGACGAGACACGCGGCTTTGGTGAACTTCATGACTTTTCTCCTGATGGCCTGCCGCCTCCTTGGTAGCACCGGCGTCCCCGCGCGGGGTCGACGCCCGCTGCCATTTCAGCGTCGTTAGTCGCGCCACTGGCCCTTCGCGCTCGGGCGAGCTAATCAGCCAGCGAATTCCGGAGCCCCCCATGTCCAAGATCGAAGCCCGCCTCGCCGAACTCGGCATCACACTGCCCGAGCCCCCGGCCGCCATCGCCACCTATGTCGGCTTCGTGCGCACCGGGAACCTGGTTCATGTCTCCGGCCAGGTCTCGACCGACGCGTCTGGCGGCATCAAGGGCACGGTCGGCGTCGACGTCGATCTCGAGACCGCCCAGCAGGCCGCGCGCCTGTGCGCCGTCAACATCATGGCCCAGCTGAAGGCGGCCGTTGGCGACCTCGACAACGTCGTGCGCATCGTCAAGCTGGGCGGCTTCGTCCAGGCTGGACCGGACTTCTACGACGTGCCCAAGGTGATCAACGGCTGTTCGGACATGATGGTCGAGGTGTTCGGCGACGCCGGCCGCCACGCCCGCGCCGCCGTGGGCGTCTACAAGCTGCCGGTCAATTTCGCCGTGGAAGTCGACGCCATCGTCGAGGTGAAGTGAGCGCAGGCGAAGTCAGCGTCCGCGTCCACGGCGCGATCAGCGACATCGGCCGCGAGACCTGGGACGCCTGTGCGGCGCCGTTCGGCAATCCGTTCGTCAGTTATGATTTCCTGTGGGCCTGCGAGGAAAGCGGCTGCGTCACGCCGCGCCAGGGCTGGGCCCCGCATCACGTTTCGGTCGAGGGCGAGACCGGGCGTGTGACCGGCGTCATGCCGCTCTATCTGAAGGGCCACAGCCAGGGCGAATACGTCTTCGACTTCGCCTGGGCCGAGGCGTTTGTGCGGGCGGGCGGCGCCTACTACCCCAAGCTCCTGTCGGCGGTCCCCTTCACCCCCGTCACCGGCCCGCGCCTGCTCAGCGCCGACGCGGGCGTGCGCGAC
>JANNVY010000553.1:0-2586 GCA_031408375.1 Pseudomonadota bacterium
AGCGCCCTTACGACGAGTAGTATTCCACCACCAGGTTCGGCTCCATCTTCACCGGGAACGGCACGTCGGCCAGTTCCGGCACGCGGATGAAGCGGACCGAGAAGCCGCGATCGCCCAGCTCGATGTAGTCAGGAATGTCGCGTTCCGAGGACTGCTGGGCTTCCAGCACCAGGGCCATATTGCGCGAACGCTCCTTGACCTCGACGACGTCGTTCGGCTTGACCTTGTAGGAGCCGATGTTCACGCGCTTGCCGTTCACGGTCACGTGGCCGTGGTTGACGAACTGGCGGGCGGCCCAGACGGTCGGGACGAACTTGGCGCGGTACACGACCGCATCCAGGCGCGATTCCAGCAGGCCGATCAGGTTCTCCGAGGTGTTGCCCTTGCGGCGCGACGCCTCGTCGTAGGTACGACGGAACTGCTTTTCGGTGATGTTGCCGTAGTAGCCCTTCAGCTTCTGCTTGGCCTTCAGCTGAATCCCAAAATCGGAGACTTTGGATTTACGGCGCTGGCCGTGCTGGCCGGGGCCGTAGGAGCGCTGGTTGACGGGAGACTTGGGGCGGCCCCAGAGGTTCTCGCCCATCACGCGGTCGAGTTTGTACTTGGCGCTATGGCGCTTGGACATCTTGCTCTCTCTTCGACGCGCCCCGGCGGCCCCCTGTGGGGCCCACGATCTCAACGGCGGTATCGCGTCATCCGTAATGCATCACGCGCCCGATGAGGGGCGCGCGAAGGGGCGGTGTATGCCTACGCGGGCCATGTGAGTCAACCGCGCGGATTGATCCAGTAACGATCCGCCAGCCAGTAGCCGCCGCCGATCACGGCGATGCCGATGATCAGCAACACCCCGCCGATCAGCCCTCCTCCATCGTCCGGAAGCCCCTTGACCACCGTCCAGGCGATCATGGCCACCACGAACAGGGCGCAAGGCACGATGGCGCCGAAGATCAGTAGCAGGCGGTTGCGCAGGGTCTGGCGCGCCTTTTCGGGATCGGGGTCGCTCACCGCTTCAGCCTCTCGGCGTGCCAATCCAGGTGGTCGGCGATGAAGCTGGCGATGAAGAAGTAGGAGTGGTCGTAGCCCTCCTGCATCCGCACCGTGATCGGCTGTCCGATCCGGGCGGCGGCCTCGATCAGCAGTTCGGGCTTCAGCTGGTCGACGAGGAAGGGATCGGCGGTTCCCTGGTCGATCAGGATGTCGTCGTACCCGAACTGCGCCGCGGCGCCCGCGGCCAGCAGGCTGGTGGCGTCGTGGTCCTCCCACGTCGCGCGGTCCTCGCCCAGATAGGCGGTCAGGGCCTTTTCGCCCCAGGGACAACGGATCGGCGAGGCGATCGGCGAGAAGGCGGTGACGCTCTTGAACCGCTCAGGGTGGCGCAGCGCCAGGGTGAGCGCCCCGTGGCCGCCCATGGAGTGGCCGCTGATCCCGTAGCGCCCGTCGCCCGGCAGTTCGGCCTCGATCAGGCCGATCAGGTCGCGCGTGACGTAGGTCTCCATGCGGAAGTGTTGCGACCACGGCGCCTGGGTGGCGTCGAGGTAGAACCCGGCCCCCTGCCCCAGGTCATAGGCCTCGTCATTGGGCACACCCTCGCCGCGCGGGCTGGTGTCGGGCGCGACGACGATCAGGCCCAGGCGCGCGGCGGCCGCGTAGGCGCCGGCCTTGGTGGTGAAGTTGTCCTCGGTGCAGGTCAGGCCTGACAGCCAGATCACCACCGGGAACGGGCCCGTGCCCGCGGGGACAAAGGCCGACAGCTTCATCGGCGTGCCGGTGGCCTCGCTGTCGTGGCGAAGGTAGCGGAGCGTGCCGCCGTGGACCTTGTGGGTGGCGAGGGTTTCCATCGCGCTCAATAGACGATGACGCTGCGGATGCTCTCACCGGCGTGCATCAGGTCGAAGGCCTTGTTGATGTCTTCCAGCGGCATCTTGTGGGTGATCATCGGGTCGATCTGGATCTTCCCGTCCATGTACCAGTCGACGATCCTGGGCGTGTCGGTGCGCCCGCGCGCACCGCCGAAGGCCGTGCCCTTCCAGACCCGGCCGGTGATCAGCTGGAACGGGCGGGTGGCGATCTCCTTGCCGGACTCCGCCACCCCGATGATGATGCTCTCGCCCCAGCCGCGATGGCAGCTTTCCAGCGCCTGGCGCATGACGTCGGTGTTGCCGGTGGCGTCGAAGGTGTAGTCCGCCCCGCCGTCGGTCAGGGCCACCAGGTGGGCGACGATGTCGCCGTCGATGGTCTTGGGATTGACGAAGTGGGTCATGCCGAACTTGCGGCCCCACTCTTCGCGCGCCGGGTTGATGTCGACGCCGATGATCATGTTGGCGCCGACCAGCTTCAGGCCCTGGATGACGTTCAGCCCGATGCCGCCGAGGCCGAAGACGATGCAGTTGGCGCCCGGTTCGACCTTGGCGGTGTTGGTCACCGCGCCGACGCCGGTGGTGACGCCGCAACCGATGTAGCAGGCCGTCTCGAAAGGCGCATCCTTGCGAATCTTGGCCAGCGCGATCTCGGGCAGCACCGTGAAATTGGAGAAGGTCGAGCAGCCCATGTAGTGGGCCATCGGCTGGCCCTTGTAGGAGAAGCGGC
>JANNVY010000554.1:0-2275 GCA_031408375.1 Pseudomonadota bacterium
ACCGGGCCGCTGCCGGCCGACGATCTCTATGCCCCCAAGGTTCTGACCCTGAACAACTACTGGGGCCTGCGGCAGGACTTCAAACGTCCGTGGAGGGGCACGCCGCGCTACGACGGGTTCGACGGTAACTCCAACGGGACCTATGCGGTCTTCGCCGATCCCCGCTTCGCCGCCCGCGCCGTCGCCATTGCGCTGGCGGACTGGCATGCCGAGGGTATGGTGACGGCTGCCGACATTGCCGCGCGGCTGAACGCAGCGGATCCGTCCCTGGCCCAGGCCATGGTGGAGGGGACCGGCAAATCGGTTTCCCAGCCGCTGGAGCTGTTCGACGCCAATGGGCCGACGGGACGGCTGCGCCTGGTGATGGGCAATATCGCGCGGCGAAACCTCGGCGGGGGTCTCGGCCCGAGCGACAGCCTGCTGGCCACGGGTCTGGAGGCTGTTCGCTACAACCGGTTCGACCAGACCGAGGCGGGTTTCCGCGCCTGGCGCGCGGCGGACCGCGAGTGGGAGCCGCAGATCCAGCGCTTCGAGGCCTATCTGGCCGGGCAGGGACTGGGCGGGCGTTTCCCGACCTACCAGCTGCTGCGCACCGCCACCGACTGGAAAGGCTGTGGCGCGCCCTTCACGGTGCCGCCCGAAGAGGTCTGGGGCCACGCGGCCCAGACGCTGAAGCTGATCGACGAGCGGGTGAAGCCGTCGATGCCCAAGCTGGAGATCATGTCGGGCTACCGGCCCGGCTGGCTGAACGTCTGCGCCGGCGGGGCCGAGCGTTCGGCCCACCGCGAGTTCTTCGCCTTCGACATGGTCCCGGGCGATGCGGCCATCACCCGTGACGGGCTGATGCTGCGAGTCTGCCCGATCTACGCGCTGGAAGGGCCGTCGCGGTCCATGGGACTGGGCTTCTATTCCGGGGTGCGGTTCCACATCGACACCTCCAGCTTCCGCACCTGGGCGTCGTTCAACCGGGTGTCCTATGCGCCGTGCGCGCCGGACGGAGCGGTCAATCCGGTTCCCGCCGTGCCGCCCCCGCCGCCGCCATTTCCGCCGATTTACCCCTCCAGGTAAGGGATTTCCGCGACTTGTTACTTCGGCGTCATGACCGCGAATTAAGCTGACTTGCGGCTTGCAGTGACTAGGTTCGGCTCGAAACCTATTCCCCAGGGAGACCACCCCCATGAAAGCCGTCTACGCCATCTCGGCAGCCCTCGCCATCACAGCCTTCGCCGGCGCCGCCCAGGCCAAAGGTCCTGAAGTCGAAATCAAGAACGCGGTCGCCCGTGTCGTCGTCATTCCCGAAGACCGCGCCGACATCGCCGTGGAAGTCGTCAACGGCAGCCGCGCCGATCTGCCCCGCATCACCATCGAGCGGGTGGGCGGCAAGGTGAAGCTGGACGGCGGCCTGGGCCGTGGCCGCATCCGGGGCTGCAACACCCGCGGCGAGGCCGCGCCCGCCGGCGCCAATCCGCTGGACGCCGTGGGCAACACCACCGTCAAGATCCGCGACATCGGCGACGTCAACATGCGCGAGACCCCCATCATCACCATCCGCACGCCGCGTGACGTGGACGTGCAGGCCGGCGGCGCGGTGTTCGGCTGGATCGGCCGGGCCAGCAGCGTCGACATGGGCAATGCCGGCTGCGGCGACTGGACCATCGGCGCCGTGACCGGGAAGGTCGAGATTTCCCAGGCCGGCTCGGGCGACACCAACGCCGCGACCTCTGGCCGGCTGAGCGTAAACATGGCGGGGTCCGGCGACGTCCACGCCGGCGCCACCGGGGGGCTGGAGGTCGCTATTGCGGGCTCGGGCGACGTCACCGTCGCCGCCGTGCGCGGTTCGGTTGAAGCCTCCATCGCCGGCTCCGGCGGGGTCACGGTCAATGGCGGCAACGCCACCACCGTCGAGGCCAACATCGCCGGGTCAGGCGACGTGGATATCAACGCCCCCGCGGGCGCGGTGAACGTCTCGATCATGGGTTCGGGCGATGTCTCGGTGAAGAGCGCCACCGGACCGGTTTCCAAGAGCATCATGGGCTCCGGCTCGGTCAACATCGGGAACTAGGAGTGGTTCGCGGCTTGATGACGGCGGCGGCGCTCATCGCGCTGACCGCCGCCGGATGCGCCCGGGAGGCCGATCAGGCCCCTCGGGCGTCGGCCTGGGTGTTGACCCCCATGTGGACGGTGGACGGCCTGGCGGCGCCGGAAAGCGTGCTGCTCAGCGCCGACCGCGGCTTCTTCTACGTTTCCAACGTCAATGGTGAAGGCGAGGTGAAGG
>JANNVY010000555.1:0-1793 GCA_031408375.1 Pseudomonadota bacterium
CAAGGCGTGGCTGAAGGGCGAGGCGGACGGCGAGTCCCTGCTGCTCAAGGCGCCGGCCTTCTATCCCGAAGCCCAAATCGACCTGCGGCTCAATACGACGGCGACGGCCATCGACCGGGACGACCGGTTCGTCACCCTCAGCGACGGCTCGACCGTGGCCTACGACTGGCTGATCCTGGCCACCGGCTCGGTGACCCGCAAGCTGCCCATCCCCGGCGCCGACCATCCGGCCATGCTGGAACTGCGCACCGCCGCCGACGCCGACCGTGTCAAGGCGCAGCTGACGCCGGGCAAGAAACTGATCGTCGTCGGCGCGGGCTATATCGGGCTGGAGGTTGCGGCCTCCGCTCGCGCGCTGGGTTGCGAGGCGGTGGTGATCGAACGCGAGAGCCGGGTGCTGGCCCGCGTCGCCTCCCCGCCCCTGTCGGCCTTCTTCGAGCGCCTGCACCGCGAACACGGCGTCGACATCCGCCTGAACGCGGGCGTCGAAGGTTTCGAGGACGGCAGGCGCCTGCGGCTGACCGGCGGCGACGTGCTCGAAGGCGACGCCATCCTGCTGGGCGTCGGCGCCATGGCCAATGACGCGCTCGCCGCGGCAAGCGGCCTGGGCTGTTCGAACGGGATCATCGTCGACGGGGATGCCCGGACATCGGACCGCAAGGTCTTTGCGATCGGGGACTGCTCGTTCCGGCCCCTGCCGCTATACGACGCCGAGGCGCGGCTGGAGAGCGTGCCAAACGCCCTGGAGCAGGCCAAGCAGGCGGCCTCGGCCATCGTCCAGCGGGCCGCGCCGCCCGCCGAAGTCCCGTGGTTCTGGTCGGACCAGTACGACATCAAGCTGCAGATCGCCGGCATGCCCTACGCCGTGGACCAGTTGGTGGTTCGCGGAAACCCCGACGAGAACCACTTCGCCGTCTTCCACCTTTCCGACGGCCTGATCCAGGCGGTCGAGGCCGTGAACGCGCCGCAGGAATTCATGGGCGGCAAGTTGATGATCGGCCGCCGCACGCCGGTGGACGTGAGCAAGCTCAGCGACATCGGCGTGCCGATGAAGGAAGTGATGGCGGGTTAGAGCGGGGTGTGGCGCCCCGGTTCTGGCGCGACTCGTGAAGGCTTGGCATCTGGGGCGCGACAACGCTCCGGGGATGCCAGATGACCAATTCAATTTCGCGGCTTCTCGCCGTGGCCGCGGGCGTCGCCCTGCTGACCGCCACGCCCGCCTTGGCGCAGGTCGCCGAGCGCGACTTCTGCGCTGACCGGCCCGGCAAGGGCAGTCCCACCTGCACCCTGGACCCCGGCCGCTTCCAGGCCGAGGCAGGCTTCATCGACTACAGCCGCTACGACCACGGCGGCGTCGAGGCGACCGAGCACGGCTATGGGACCATGGCCCTGCGACTGGGCCTGACCGACAGCCTTGAGGGCCAGATTCTCTGGACCACCTACATCGTCGCTCGCGAGAAGATCGGCGCCACCACCTTCGAGGAAACCGGAACGGGCGACCTAGGGGTCTCGCTGCGCCAGAACCTGGTCAATCCTGACGGCTCGGGGACCTCGGTCGCGCTGCAGGTCATCGTCACCGCCCCTACCGGCTCGGACGGCATCAGCGCCGATGTCTGGGAAGGCTCCATCATGCTGCCGGTCTCGTTCGAGGTCGCCGAGGGTACGGCGCTTACCGGCATGATCGAGCTCGACGTGGTGGGTGACGCGGCGGGCGGCGGGCATCACGCGGCCTGGGCCGGGGTCATCGGCGTCGAGCACGGCTTCGCCGACGTCACCCTGGCCGGCGAAGTCTG
>JANNVY010000556.1:0-4586 GCA_031408375.1 Pseudomonadota bacterium
GCGCGATCTCGCCGGGATGGTTCATCCCCATCTCGATGACCGCGGCGGTGTACTCCTCGCCGAGACGCGCCAGGGTCAGCGGCACGCCGATATGGTTGTTGAAGCTCTTCACCGATGAGTGCGCCGGCCCGGCCAGCGCAAGGCCCGCGCGGATCGCCTGCGTCACGCTGGTCTTGCCGACCGAGCCGGTCACGGCGCCGCGGCGCACTTCCGGCGCCCGGTCGCGGGCATAGGCGCCGAGCGCCTCGAGGCCCTTCAGGGTATCAGCCACGACGACGGACGCGCCGCCGTCAATGCGTCGCTCGGTCAGGGCCGCGACTGCCCCGGCGGCGAAGGCCTGGTCAACGAAATCATGGCCGTCGCGTACGCCCTTGAGCGCCACGAACAGGTCGCCCGGCCGGACTTCGCGGCTGTCGAAGGTGACCCCGGTGGCTTGAAAGGCCAGGCCGTCAAGGCGTCCGCCGGTGGCGGTCAGGACCTCGGCGGCGGTCCAGAGCGGTGCGTTCACGGCGACTGCGGGCATTCAGGCGGCCTCCCCCTTCAGCGCGTCCGCGACCTCGGTCGCGTCGTCGAAGGGATAGACCGTTTTACCGACGATTTGACCCTGCTCGTGTCCTTTTCCGGCGACGACCAGCACGTCGCCGTGTCGCAGGCTCGCCACCGCCAAGGCGATGGCCGCCCGGCGGTCGCCGATATCGCGGGCGTCGGGCGCGGCTTTCAGGATCGCTGCTCGAATGGCGGCAGGGTCTTCCGAGCGCGGATTATCGTCGGTGACGATGGCGATGTCGGCATATTTCGCCGCGATGGCGCCCATGATCGAACGCTTGCCCTGGTCGCGGTCGCCGCCGGCGCCGAAGACCACGATCAGCTTGCCACTGGTGTGCGGCCGGAGCGCCTCCAGCAAGGTCTTCAGTCCGTCCGGCGTGTGGGCGTAGTCGATATAGGCATCGCCGCCCTCGGGCCCGGCGCCAATGCGCTGCAGACGGCCCTGGGCGCCTTCGATGTGCTCGAGCGCGGCCAGCACGGGCTCGACCTTGTCGCCCGCCGCCACGCACAGACCCGCGGCGACCATGGCGTTCGACGCCTGGAACGCGCCCGCCAGAGGCAGGAGAATGTCATAGAGCTTGCCGTCGGCCTCGATCTTCAGGCGCTGGCCCTCAGGCACCAGCTGGCGCGAATAGAGCGACAGGTTGCGGCCGCGCTCGCCAACGCTGAATAGGCTGAGGCCCGACATCAGGCTGGTGGCGGCGAAGGGGCTGTAGCTATCGCTGTCGGCGTTCAGCACCGCGGCGCAGCCGCGCGGCAGCAGCTGCTCGAACAGCCGCAGCTTGGCGTCGCGGTAGGCGTCCATGTCGCCGTGATAGTCTAGGTGGTCCTGGCTCAGGTTGGTGAAGGCCGCGGCCTTCAAGGTCACGCCGTCCAGCCGACGCTGGTCGATGCCGTGCGACGAGGCTTCAAGGCACAGGTGGGTGACGCCGCGTCCGGCCAGCTCGGCCATCAGACGCGCGGCCTCGGCCGCGTCAGGGCTGGTCAGGCCCGGGCCGGTCAGGGCCTCGGCGCCATGGACGACACCGAGCGTGCCCATGCTGGCGGCCTGGTGGCCGATGCGGGTCCAGATCTGGCGGCAGAAGGTGGCGACCGATGTCTTGCCGTTGGTGCCGGTGACGGCCACGCAGGTCTTGGGCTGGGCGCCGTAGAAGGCCTTGGCGGCCAGCGCATAGGCGCGGCGCACATCGCCCGATCGCACCAGCACCGGGGCCGCGTCGCCCGGCGTGTCGGTGGGCGCCAGGACGGCGGCGGCACCCTGCGAAAGGGCTTGCGGAATGAAGGCGCGGCCGTCGGCGGCGGTCCCGGGCAGGGCCGCGAACAGGGCGCCGGGGCCTGCCCTGCGGCTGTCGGACGTGACTCCGGTGATCACCGGGTCGTCGCTGAGGTCCTTGCGGACGAGGTCGGAAAGGCGAAGCGCGCTCACTGCCCTCCCTCCGCGTCGACGGCGATTTCTGCGGTCTCGGCGACCGGCGGGTGGTCGCCCGTCGCGGTCTGCCAGGGATCGGCGGCGCGGCGCACGCCGACGAAGGGTGCGATCCGCTCGATCACGCGCCCGACCGCCGGGGCCGCCGTCCAGCCTCCGGTGCGCGCGCCGCCGCTGGCGGCCGAGCCCTTGGGCTCGTCGAGCAGGATCAGCACCAGATAACGGTCGCGGTCGATCGGGCCGTCGGTGGGGAACACCGCCGCGAACGAGGAAACCAGCACGATGTCGGAGTAGCGACCGCCAACGATCTTGTTGGCCGAGCCTGTCTTGCCGCCGACCCGCAGCCCTGCTGCGTTGGCCTTCGACCCGGTACCCCGCACCACATTCATCCGCATCAGGTCGAGGATCACGCGCGAGGTCTCTTCGGACACGATGCGGCGGCCCTCAGGGCGGTCAGCGTTGTCCAGCCGGCGGATGGTAAGCGGCGTCATGCGCCCGCCGTTGAGGATCGCGCCCATGGCTTGGACCAGCGCCAGGGGCGACACAGATATGGCGTGGCCGAAGGAGGTGGACGCCAAGGTGTTCTCGTCCCACCGGCGCGGGCGGATCGGCCGGGCGCTTTCCAGCAACTCGATGCTGGCCGGCTGCAGCAGGCCGAGCCTCTCGAAGTACTGGGTCACAGTCGGCGCCCCGACCTGGAGGGCCAGCCGCGAGGTGCCGATATTCGACGAGTGGATGAAGATATCCTCCAGCGTCATCACCCGGTTGGTCCCGTGGAAGTCGCGCACGGTGCGGCCGCCAAGTTTCATCGGAGCGGTGGCGTCAAAGGTGGTCCCACGGTTGGCGGCGCCGGAGTCGAGGCCAATGGCCAGGGTGAAGACCTTGAAGGTCGAACCCATTTCGTAGACCGCCTGGGCGGCGCGGTTCAGACGCTGGTCATCGGTCGCGCGACCGGCGCGGTTGGGATCGAAGGTGGGATAGCTGGCCATGCCCAGGACTTCGCCGGTGCGCACGTCGGTGACGATACCGACCGCGCCGCGTGCGCCCTGGTCGATGGCGGCGCCTTGCAGCTCGTCTTCGAGCGCCGCCTGAACGCGCAGGTCGATGGACAGGGCCAAGGACCTGCCGTCGCGGCCCGCTTGGCGGATCTCGGCATCCAGCGCTCGCTCGACGCCCGACAGGCCCTTGCCCCCCGCGTCAGTGAAGCCCACCAAATGGGCAGCCGACGTTCCCAGTGGATAGGCGCGGCGATCCTCCTCCTCGAACTGGATGCCCGGAAGGGCGAGCGCATGGACCCGCTGACGCTCCTGGGGCGTCAGGCCGCCGGCGACGAAGGCGCGCTGGTCGCCCTCGATGGCCTTGCGCAACCGCTCAGCCGGGACCCTGGGCAGGACGCTCATCAGGGCCCGGCGCGTCTCGGCCGGCTCCCAGACCTCGTCGGGGTCAATGTAGAGCTTGTAGTGAGTCAGGTTCGCCGTGATCAGGAGGCCGTTGCGGTCCACCAGGTCGGCGCGCTCGGCGGCGGCCACCGGCCCCATGGCCGCCGGACCGTTGCCCGAGAAAAGGGCCGCCCGCGCCGCCCCGAAGGCGAGGATCAGGAAGGCGACACCGAAGGCCGCCAGCACGAAGAAGATGCGAACGCGGGTGTCTTCCTCGGCTCGGCCCTCGGCCTTGATGCGCTCGAAGGCGTGCTCGACCGACCAGACCCGCCGGGCAAGCCAGCGCCAGGACGGCGCATGCGGTGTGACCCGGACCTCGCCCGGCTTCATGGCGTCGCCTCCGGAGCCGACGGCGTAGCCGCCGCTGCAGCCTCGGGCTCTGCGGCGGGGGGAGCCGGCGCCGGGGCCCTGACGATCTCGGGCAGCGACCGGGGCGTTGCTTCACGCTTGGCGGGGACGGGCTCCAGGCCAAGATAGGCTTCGGATAACCGCTCGATGCGGGTCGGCTGTTCCAGGTGGGCGGACTCGGCCTTCAGCATGCGCAGCTTCTGCTGTTCGACGGCAATGTCGCGCTCGATGCTGGCGATCCGCGAACGCTCATCCCCGGCCTGAGCCTTGGTCAGGTAAACCCACAGAATCAACAGGACGAGACACGCCAGGGCGGCGACCTCGACGACCCGGAAGCCGCGGACGCGCTGGTCGAACAGGCGGGCGATCGGGCTCATGCCGCCGCCTTCCAGGCCGGAGCCCCGGTGCGGCACGCGGCGCGCAGCTTGGCGGAACGGGCGCGCGGATTGGCGGCCTGTTCCTGATGGGTCGCCTCTCGGTGGCCCTTGAAAAGCAGTTCGAAGGTCGGCTGCGGCCCCTGCTGGACGGGCGGCAGGTGGCGCGAACCGGCGGGCTTCATCCCGGCCCGCTCGGTGAAGAAGCCCTTCACGATGCGGTCTTCCAGGGAATGGAACGTCACGACCGCCAGGCGGCCGCCCGGCTTCAGCACGCGCTCGGCGGCCATGAGACCCGCTTCAAGCTCGCCCAGTTCGTTGTTCACCGCGATGCGCAGGGCCTGGAAGACGCGGGTGGCGGGGTGGACCGGCGCGCCACGGCGTCCGCCCACGGCCTTCTCGATGGTCTCGGCGAGGTCCAGCGTGCGCGTGAACGGCTCTTCGGCGCGGCGG
>JANNVY010000557.1:0-2039 GCA_031408375.1 Pseudomonadota bacterium
TCGAAGACGACCAGGGCGGCGCCCGTCGCGAGCGCCAACCCCGGGGACAGCTTGCGCGTCAGGCCCCAGACGAGCGGGAACAGTGCGTAGCAAGCCACCAGCACCGACAGGCTCCAGCTTGGCTGGTTCCAGCCCAGCGTCGATGAGAAGCCCCAGGCGTGGACCAGGAAGAATTGCTGGATGAACTCGACGCCCTTGAAGTTCTCCGGGTGACGCGGTGCGATGCCCACGGCCGCTGTCGCCAGCAACAGCAGGGCGAAGCCGACAAGCACGACCACCTGGCCCGACCACACCCGCAGGAAGCGGCGCTGGAGGAAATCGAAGCCGCTCACCCGGCCCTCATCAAGTGACCGGCCGTAGGCACGGCCGAGGATGAAACCCGACAACATCAGGAAGAAATCGGTGGCCAGCCAGCCGCGCGCGAAGATCGGCGAGACGTCGGCCAGGTGTACCGGGGCCTCGGGGCCGATGTGGTAGAGCACGATGAAGGCGGCCGCCAGGAAGCGCAGGGCCTCGAGCGGCCCGCCGCGATCCTTGACCCCCGATACCGTTGAACTCGTCTGCGCGACCGTCATGCCCGCTCCCGCCCGATGTCGGTGCATAGCGCCGAAAGCTTGCGAATTGGTGGCCGGGCCGCGGCGATGGTGGCCTTACCAAAACTTCATGACGTCCGGCGCATCCGAACGCGGTCTTCCGCGCCTCTACCCTCCCGAGCGCCGGCCAACGGCGTCGCACATCGAGGGCAAGCCATGAGCGTTCATCGTCGAGACATCCTGACCGCCGCGGGCGCCGCCTTGCTGGCAGGCGCCGCGACCTCGTCCGCCCGCGCCCAAAGCGCTGCGACTGCGGCCAACCCTGCGCCGGCGCCTTCAATCGAGGAGCGCCTCGTCGCCCGCGCTCGCGAAAACCTTCACGCCCTGACCTTCGACGGCCAGCGTTTCTCGGGGGCCGGCTGGGACCTGCTGGTGGAGGAAGGCCGCAAGGCCAAGTTCTTCATGCTGGGCGAGGAGCACGGCCTGGCCGAGAACGCCCACCTCTGCGCCAGCCTCGTCGAGACCCTGGCGCCCATGGGGTATAACCGAATGGCGGTCGAAATCTCCCCGCCAATGGCCCAGGAGATCGGCGCCGCGATCGATCGGGGCGGGCTGGACGGGCTGAAGCGCTACTACGCCCAGACGGGCGTCGGTGTCGCCTTCTTCACCATGGCCGAGGAGGCGATGTTCCTGGCCCGAGCCCGCAAGGCCCTGCCCAGGGGCGAGGACGTCCTGTGGGGGCTGGATTACGAAGTGATGGGCGACCGCCGCCTGATCGCGCGCCTGAAGACTGCGCCCAAGCCGCCGGCGGCGCGTGGGCCGATGACGGCGCTGACCTCCGCCTCCATCGCCGCCTGGTCGGACTACCAGGCCAGTCACGATCCCTCGAAGCTGTTCAGCTTCGGCGGCGACCCGCGGCTGGTGAGAGACCTGATGGCTGCCTGGCCAAGCCCTGACCCGCAGTCCGGGTGGATCATGGAGGTGCTGCTGGGCACGCTGGAAGCCAACCACCTGTGGCTGGCGGGCAAGGAGCTGGAGTCCAACCAGCGCCGCGCCGAGCTGATGCGCGCCAACTGGACCCGCTATTGGGCGGCGCTGGGGCCGAAGGCGAAGTCGACCCGGGCCTTCTTCAAGTTCGGGGCGAGCCACGTGGTCCGCGGCCGCAACATGAGCGAGGTCTTCGACATGGGCAGCCTGATCCACGAGACCGCGGCGCTTGAAGGCAAGACCAGCTTCAACATCTTCGTGGTGGGTGGACAGGGCGGCATGGCGGCCCGGTTCAATCCGGTAGCCTGGCGCTATGATCCCGCGCCGGCCTCCGACGCCGCGGACTCGAACCTGACCTTCCTGACCGACCAGGCCCTGCCGCAGGGTTTCACGGTCATCGACCTGCGGCCGCTGCGGTCGATCCTGACCCACTCACGGGTGGCGCGGTCAGATCCGCGCTGGTCGCAGATCATCCATGGCTTCGACGCCCTGGTCGTGATGCCGGGGTCGCCCGACACG
>JANNVY010000558.1:0-6218 GCA_031408375.1 Pseudomonadota bacterium
CGCCGAGACCCGGGAGGCGAAGCGGAGCAGGCGTCCCGCGACCTTGGCCGCCTCCGTGCCGAGCGCCTCGATGTCGGCGATGCGCTCGGGCGTGGCGCGGACCTGGTGGGTGGCGTCCAGGCCCAGCACGGTGATCGGACAGCCCGAAGTGAAGACCACCTGGGCCGCGTGGGGGTCGGCGAAGACGTTGAACTCGGCCGAAGCGATGATGTTGCCGCCCTCCGACCGCGCGCCACCCATGATGATCACTGGACCCAGGCGCTCGATGATGCGGGGCTCCATCACCATGGCGACCGCAAGGTTGGTCATCGGCCCGGTGACGGCGAGCGTCACGCTTTCGGGCGGCAGGCGCATTACCTGGTCGATGATGAAGTTGACGGCGTGACCGTCGGCGGCGGGCGCCAAGGGCTCGAAGATCTCCAGGTCGCCCAGCCCGCTCTCGCCATGGAAATGGCCGGCCTGGACCGGATCGCGCACGATGGGGCGCGGACAGCCGATGTGGACGGGGACATCCTCGCGCCGGGCGATCTGGCGGATGATCCGGGTGTTGCGCGCGACCAGCTCGGCCGAGACATTGCCGTCGGTGGTGCAAACCCCAAGGATGTCGAACTCGGGGCTGGCGAAGGCGAGCAGCAGGGCGACAGCGTCGTCCACCCCGGTGTCGCAGTCGATGATCAGCTGTTGCTTGGCCACGGGGTGTTATCGGGAAGCGCAGCGTTCGCGGCAAGGGCGGCCCCGCCGGGTAAGCCCTCACGATGTGCCGTGGAACGGCTTATGTGGACGTAACCAATTGTAGTTATATATGTATTCAGAAAATCACCCCTGACAAACCCCTTCGGAGCGCGCGATGCGATGGGTGCAGACGGACACTTGACGCCCTTGCTGGCGTCCTGACCCCTTGACCGGCTAGGCTATCCGGAGGGGCCAAGGAGAAGATCAGAGTGCCGGACGCCGCCCCACCGCCGCCGCCTTCCGTCGAAGAAGTCGTGGTCACCGCCGCCCGTCTGCCGCCACGCCCGGCTGACGGCGCCTTTTCCGTCACCCTGATCGACCGTCAGGCCCTGGCCGAGGCGCCTCGTCTGGACGAGGCCCTGACCGCCATCCCCGGCGTCTCGCTGTTCCGGCGCACCTCGTCGCTCGCCGCCAATCCGACCACCCAGGGCATCAGCCTGCGGGCCATTGCGCCGTCGGGCGCCGGGCGCACCCTGGTGCTGCTGGACGGGGCGCCGTTGAACGATCCCTTCGGCGGTTGGGTGATCTGGTCGCAGGTCCCGCCGGAAGCCCTCTCGGGCGTGCAGGTCGTGCGCGGCGCAGGCGCGGGCCCTTACGGCGCCGGCGCCCTGACCGGGGTGATCGAACTGGCCGAGCGGGGGGCCGGCGGGACGTTCGAGATCTCCGGCGCGCAGGACGGCGGCTTCCGTGCGGCCGGATCGGGCGTGGTCTCCGCCGGTTCGGCGCGCCTGTTTGCCAGCGCGGTCCATGACCAGAGCGATGGCTACATCCCCGTGCGCAGCCCAAACGCAGGCGCCGCCGACACGCCGCTAGCTCTCGAAGCCAACGCCGCTTCGCTCCGCCTAGACCTCCCGGCCGGGAGCGCCGACTTGTCGCTGCACATGGGCGCCTATGAGGAAGAGCGCGGCGCCGGTCTGGCCGGCGCGCGGGCGCAGGCGTCCGGCTGGTCGGCCAGTGTCGCGGCGGCGCGCCAGCCGGCCGACGACCGCCTGGGCTGGCGGGTCCAGGCCTGGATGCGCGAAAGCGACTTCTCCAACACCTCGGTGGCCGTGGCTCCGGGGCGAGGCTCGACCACGCCGGCCAACGACCAATTCTCCACCCCGGCGACCGGCTGGGGCGTCAACGCGGCGCTGCGGCGCGCGGGCGTCGACTGGGACTGGGAAGTCGGCGCCGACGCCCGCTTCAATGACGGCGAGGAGCGCGAGCGGTTCCGCTATCTCGCGGGGGCCTTCACCCGCGATCGCCGTGCAGGAGGCCAGACTTCGGTGGCCGGGGCCTATGCCGAGGGCGCCTGGCGGCCGCGGGGCGACTGGCTGGTGACCGGCGGCGCACGGCTGGACCGCTGGACGACGGGCGACGGCCTGCGCATCGAGCGCGTCCGTGGGACCGGAACGGTGACGCTCGAGGAGCGCCCGGCGGACCGTGATGGCGTGGTGGCGTCGGGCAGGCTGGGGGTGCGGCGCGAATTCAGCGGCGGCGTCGCCTGGCGGGCGGCGGCCTATTCCGGCTTCCGGCCGCCGACGCTGAACGAACTCCATCGGCCCTTCCGGGTCGGCAACGACATCACCGAGGCCAACGCCGCGCTGGAGCCCGAGCGGCTCTTTGGCGTTGAGACCGGATTGCAGGCGGGGGCCGAGACCTGGCGGTTCGAGGCGACGCTGTTCTGGAACCGGATCGACGACGCGGTGACCAATGTGACCATCGGCACAGGTCCGGGCGTTGTCCCCCGCGCCGGCTTCGTGCCCGCGGGCGGCGTGTTGCGCGAACGCCAGAACGCCGGGACCATCGAGGCGTCCGGACTGGAGGCCAGGGTCGAGCGCGAGATCGGCGAGGATCTGGCGCTGCGCCTTGCGTTCGACTTCACCGAAGCCCGTTTGGACGGCGGTTCGGCGGCGCCCCAGCTGACCGGCTTGCGGCCCGCCCAGGCGCCGCAGTGGACGGTGGTCGGAGGGGTCGACTGGCAGGCGATGGAGCGGCTGAAGCTGGCGGTCGATCTGCGCTGGGAGGGGCCACGCTTCGAGGACGACCTGAACAGCCGGGTGCTGGCTCAGGCGGTCACCCTGGACGCCAGGGCCGACTGGCGACTGACGGACCGGGCCGAGGTCTGGATCGCCCTCGACAACCTGGCGGACGCGAACGTCGAGGTCAGCCAGACCGCTGACGGAACCGAAGGCTTCGGACCGCCCCGGACCTTCAGGGCGGGCCTTCGGCTGGCCTGGTAGACGCTACCGCCGTCTCAGCGGTGACCCTCGCGGCGCCACGGTGATCTTGCCGACCAGCTGCGTGCCCTTCTCGTCCTTCTTCAGCTCCAGTTCGAGCACCTGCTCCTCCTGGTCCGGCCGGCCCCAGTTGCGGAAGATACGCGCCCGGATGGTGGTTGAACCATTCGGGTTCAGGCGGTCTGCGGCGAAAACGTTGGCGCGGATCTCGTAGGTCCCGTCCATCGCCCGGCGCAGCAGGTATTCCTCCGGCCCGTAGCCCTGGGTCATGTCGTTGGACAGGCGTCCGCCGATGACCGTGCGCGGGTGGCTGTAGATGGCCCGTTCGCCCGACGGCTCATCAACCCACAGGTCCATGTCGGTGTGGTCGGTGTTCCACTCCAGCAGGATGCGCAGGTCGGCGTCGAGGACTGCGATCAGGCGTTGGTCCAGCTCGACCTTGCCCCCCTTGGCGCGGACACGCGGGACGATGCGGTTGGCCTCCATCAGGGCGATCATCTCGATGCCGTCGTAGGCCGAGGCCCACGGCCGCATAATCACCTCGGTGAGCAGGCCGAGCGCGCGATCGTAGTCGGCCCTGGTCGGGTGCGGCGCGGCCGCGGCGCTGCGGTCGGCCCGCTCGGCCCGGGCGATCAGGGCCAGCGCCAGGTTGCGGCGCGGCTGGGGCCGGTCTGGCTCTAGGTAGAGGATCTTCTCATAGACCCAGATGGCCCGATCAGTGTCGCCGTAACGCAGCAGACGGTCGGCCAGGATGGTCAGGGTGGTGGTGTCGGCGACCGGCAGCTCGATGGCGTTTGCCACGACGCGGCGCGCGTCCCCGTCGCGCCCCTTGCGGAACAGCCATTCGGCCACGTCGAGATAGAAGGCCGGCACGGCGCCGTGCTCCTTCTCCTGGGCGCGGTAGACAATCCAGAAGTCGGCGGCCGATGCCGCCTCCAGCGCCTTCAGGTAGGGCCGGTCGGGGTTCCAGTCACTGACCTCGATGGCGATGGTCGAGGTCCGGGCTTCCGCGCGATTGGAGCGGCCGCCGACCGGGGCAGCCTCGTCAGCCGAGGCCTCGGGGCGCGAGGCCGTCACCATGCCGACGGCGTCCGCGGCCATCACCGGCGGCGGGGGCGGGGGCGGGGCAGGGGGAGGAGGTGGCGGCGGAGGCGGCGCGCCGGTCATCTCGGCACGTTCTCCGCCCCGCTGGAGCGGGCCGTCGCGGCGCCGATCTTCAGTACCGTCCTGGCCGATCCGGCGACGCGGGATCTCGTAGGTCCTATCCCACCAGGCGCGCTGCTCGGTCCACATGGCCAGAATCTTGTCGAGGCGCGACGCGCGCTCCTCAGCCTTGGCCTTGTCGCGGGCGGAAACCAGTTCGCGGTATTCATCGATGATCAGTTTGCCGGCGTTTCTCGGCGGCTCGATCTCGGCCTCGGCGTAGTCGCGGGCGGACTCCAGCACCACGAACACAACCTGGCCGTCGGCGACGGACCACTTGCGGGCGAAACGTTCGACGTCCTTCTGGTCGGGCCGGGCCTGGGCGGACATTTCCGACAGGCGCACGCGAGCCCAGAGCGCGCCAAGCCCATCGTGGGCGGGTGCGGCGGCGGTGGGGAGTTGATAGGTGCGGGGCTGGCCGCTGGACAGGGCGACCGTCACGGCGCCTGAGGCCGGGGCGGGCGCAATGATGCGGAAGCCGCCGTCGATGGCGGGCAGGGCGATGAAGTCCAGGTCGCGGCCGCCCGCGTCGGTCGCGCGCGTGACGCGGAGATTGCGGCTGATCAGGCGGGCCATGGCCTGATCGGCGTTGATCGCCTTCAGGTCCAGATGCTCGCCGCCCGACTTGCGAGCCAGCGCCGTCAGGAAGCCGCGGTCGGCGTCGTCGGCGCTGGAGACGGTGAACAGCACGCAGCCCCGGCGCTCGGCCTGGTAGTCGTCGAGGTCGATGACCCCGTCGGAGAACATCAGGCACTGGCCGGCGGGCGGCGCGATCCGATTGAAAACGCCGCTGAGCGAGGTGGCGCCCATGTAGTCGACGGCCCTGAGCGCCGTGCGCACCTGGCCCGCGAGGTCGGGGCCGCTGAGGGTGCGGGTGACCGGCCGTTCGCTGTTGAACAGCACCAGGTCCACGGCCTGGGGCTTCACCGTCTCGATGTAGCGCGTAGCCAGGGCGATCTCACCGGCCAGGTCATCGTCGCGGTGCGAAAGCGACGCGTCCCAGAAGATGCGCACCCGCTGGGTGTCCGGCGCCAGCACCCCGCGCGCGGGAAGGGTGTCGGCGATCTCGACGAAGGCTTCGCCGGTGTGGTGGCGGGTGACGTCGACGGCGGGGGCCGGGGGCGCGATGATCCGCAGGGGCGCGTTCAGGCGCTGGTTGCGCCCGGCCCGGCGTTCGTTCGCCGTATCGACGCGGGCGACATCGCCGCCGGGTCCGCTGACCTGCAGCGGGGCGCCGCGCCGGTCAGGCTTCACGCCGATGCTCAGCTCGCCGACCGGCTCGCGCGACGACAGCGGCAGCACATAGGCGCCGTCAGCCCCGAGCGGGGTGGCGAAACTCAGGCGCACGGTGCGGCCCTTGCCGGGCAGGATGGGGAAGACGTGGGTGCGGAAGGCGCCCGTGCGGGTAACCTCGGCCAGGCCGGGATCGACGCCCGCGCGAACGCGGGCCTCGTAGGCCTGGGTCCCCTGGCGGCGGTTGACGATGACGCCGTCCAGCATCCGGCCCTCGACGTCCAGCGCATAGCCGGTGACCACCGACCCGGCCGGAAGGTCGAGCAGGAAGTCGCCCTCCAGGGTGTCTTCGCCCGGGTTGAGGAAGCTGGCGGTGATGGTGGTCCGGGCCGTGCGGCCGACGACCTCGACCTGGATGTCCAGTCTGGAGATCTTCAGCGGCCGGGGCCCAGCCTCCCGCGCGCCGCCACGCCCGATGATGCGGGCGTCCAGGGTCGGGTTGGGGGCCGTCGCCGCTGGGCGATCACGTCCCGGGCGATCCGGCGCCTGCCGGTCAGGAGCTGGCGGCTTCTGGGCCGCGGAGGCGGGGGCGGACAGCGCGAACCCCAGCAGCAGGGCCGTCAGGGCGGCGAACCGGGCGAATATCCAAACTGCTGGTTTCATTTCGATATTCCCCTCATCGACCGCCGTCATGTCTAAGCGTCGCTGTTGAATGCGGCAAGGGCGAGACCCGGGCCGCCACGCTTGCGCCTTGAAGGGCAGCGGGCCTCAAGCCTGAGCGAACTTCAGATGGTGCAGTACGATCCCGGCGGTGACGGCTACGTTCAGGCT
>JANNVY010000559.1:0-9987 GCA_031408375.1 Pseudomonadota bacterium
GCCAGGGTCACCTCGTAGCGGGTCGCAACCCGGGCGGCGTCCATACCCCGGGACTGGCGATGCTCGTTGAGTGTCACCTTCAGGCGATAGGCGGCCGGGGCGGAGCGATCCCAGGCCAAGGCGTCCTCCAGGCTCTCGCGCATGAGGAAGCCGGTGCGGGTGTTGGGAACCTCGACGGCGATCTGGCGCATGCCAGCGGCCGACGGCCGGGCGTAGACCGGGGAGAACCCGGCGCAGGCGGTCAGGCCGGGGACGCTTGCGCCCAGCAGCAGCACCACCGCGATCGCCTTGCCCCATTGGACTTTGCCGGTCATCCGCTATCCCGCCACGATGTTGACGATGCGATCCTTGACCACGATGACCTTGCGCACCGTGGACCCCTCAAGGTGGCGCACAACCGCCTCGTCGGAAAGGGCGATTTCGCGTACGGCCCCGTCGTCGAGGCCGGGCGGCACGCGAATCTCGCCTCGGCGCTTGCCATTGATCTGGACCGGCAGCACCAGTTCGTTGTCGGCGGCCATGGCGGGGTCGAAGTCAGGCCAGGGCGCGTCGACGATAAGCCCCGTCTCCCCCAACTGCGCCCAGCACTCTTCCGCCAGGTGCGGCACCAGCGGTGAAATGAGCCGCGCCAGCGCCGACAGGGCCTCTCGCCTGGCGGCCGGGCCAACCGCCGTGGCGTCGGCGGCCTTTATGATGTTGACGAATTCGTAGAGCCGGGCGATCGCCGAGTTGAAGCGGAAGTTGTCGAACCCTTCGCTGACCGCCTTGATCGCCTTGTGGGTGGCGCGGCGCAGGGCAGTCTCGGCGGCCGGGTCGTCGGCCGGATCGTCGTCGGCCGGGAGATCCTCGAACTCGGCCCAGACGCGATTGACGAAGCGCCACGAGCCTTCGATCCCGCCGGCGGTCCACTGCACGTCGCGTTCGGGCGGGCTGTCAGAGAGGACAAAGAGGCGACCTGCGTCTACGCCGTGGGTGTCGAGGATTTCCTGCGGCGCGACGACGTTCTTCTTGGACTTGGACATCTTCTCGATGTCCCCGATGACCAGCGGCTCGCCGGTCGAGAGGCGCGTGGCGGAGCGCGTCGTTCCGGAGACCTTGAGGTCCACGTCCGTGGGCTCGACCCACTTCCCGTCAGCCCCGCGATAGGTCTCGTGGGTGACCATGCCCTGGGTGAAGAGGCCCGCGAAGGGCTCGCGCACCCCCAGCATGCCCTCGTCGGCGAGCGCCCGGGTGATGAAGCGCGCATAGAGAAGGTGCAGGACCGCGTGCTCGACGCCGCCGATGTACTGGTCCACCGCCAGCCAGTAGTCGGCCATCTCGCGATCGATGGGCGTCTCGGCGTGGGGGTTGGCGAAGCGGGCGAAGTACCAGCTGGAGTCGACGAAGGTGTCGAGCGTGTCGGTCTCGCGCTCGGCCGCGCCGCCGCAGGACGGGCAGCTGGTGTGCTTCCAGGTCGGGTGACGGGCCAGCGGGTTGCCGGGGACGTCGAAGGTCACGTCGTCGGGCAACTGGACCGGCAGGTCCGCGTCCGGAACGGGGACGGGACCACATTTGGCGCAGTGGATGACCGGGATCGGACAGCCCCAATAGCGCTGGCGCGACACGCCCCAGTCCCTCAGCCGATAGACGGTGGCGCCTTCGCCAAGGCCCAGGCTCTCGGCCTTGGCGATGGCGGCGGTCAGGCCGGCCTCGACGGTCATACCGTCGAGGAATCGTGAATTCACAAGGGTTCCCGGGCCGGTGTAGGCCTCGTCCTCAATGTTGAACGTCAATGAGTCAACATTCGGCGGCGCTACCACGGGCAGGACGGGCAGGCCGTATTTGCGGGCGAATTCCAGGTCGCGCTGGTCGTGGGCCGGGCAGGCGAAGATCGCGCCCGTGCCGTAGCCCATGAGAATGAAGTTCGCGATCCAGACCGGCAGCTTCCACTCCGGATCGAAGGGGTGGGTGACGTAGATGCCGGTGAATATCCCGGTCTTCTCGCCGGCCTCGATGGCGGCTTCGGTCGAGGCGCCGCGGCGGGCCTCCTCGACATAGGCCGCGATCTCCGGGTTGGACTTCGCGAGCGCCTCGGCCAGCGGGTGGTCGGTGGCCAGGCCGACGAAGCTGGCGCCGAAAAGGGTGTCGGGGCGGGTGGTGTAGACCTCGATCCCGGCGATGTCCGCGCCGGTGGTAAACGCACCAACCAGCGGAAACTTCAGGCGCAGGCCCTGGCTCTTGCCGATCCAGTTCTCCTGCATGAGGCGAACCTTGTCGGGCCAGCGGTCCAGCGTCGTCAGGCCCTCCAGCAGCTGGTCGGCGTAGTCGGTGATGCGCAGGAACCACTGGGTCAACCTGCGCTTCTCGACCGGCGCCCCCGAACGCCAGCCCAGGCCATCCACGACCTGTTCGTTGGCCAGCACGGTGTTGTCGACTGGATCCCAGTTGACGACGCTTTCCTTGCGATAGACCAGACCCCGGCCCATCAGCTCCAGAAACCACTTCTGCTGCTTGCCGTAGTATTCGGGGTCGCAGGTGGCGAACTCACGCTCCCAGTCGATGGAAAGCCCCAGCAATTTCAGCTGGCTGCGCATCGTCGCGATGTTCTCGTAGGTCCAGCTCTTGGGGTGGATGCCGCGCTCAATGGCCGCATTCTCGGCCGGCATGCCGAAGGCGTCCCAGCCCATGGGGTGCAGGACATTGAAACCCTTGGCTCTTTTGAAGCGCGCCACGACGTCGCCCATGACGTAGTTACGCGCATGACCCATGTGGATGGCCCCCGACGGATAGGGAAACATCTCCAGCACATAGTATTTCGGCCGCCCGCCGGCCTCTTCGGGGGACCGGGTGCGGAAAACGCCGTCCTGCTCCCAGCGGCTGCGCCAGCGGGGCTCGACTTCCTTCGGATTGTATTTGGCCATGGTGTTCGGGCTTTAACGGGTCGGGAGCGGGAGCGGAAGGGTCTTGCGACGCCGTTTCGCGGGGCCTTCCAGGACGTCCGGCGGCCAGGTTCAGGCCGGGGCAGAAAAAAGCCCTCCCCGTTTCCGGGAAGGGCCTAATTCTCTTGGACGCCCGGCCAGAAGGCCCGGCGGTCGCCCTAGCCGCGGCCGGTGGTGTTGGCCAGGCGCAGCTGGCGGGCCTTGGTCAGGATGGCGTTCTCTATATCGGTCTCGGTCTGGCTGGTCACCGCCGAGTCGACCCATTGGCCCCCGGCGTTGACCTGCTTGAAGATCGCCACGTTCAGCGCGTCGGCGCGCAGACGGGTGTCGAGGATGTAGACGGTGGCCTTGAAGCGCTCGTCGGGCTTCTCGGGGTTGGTGTACCAGTCGGTGATGATGATGCCGCCCCAGGGGTCGGCGGAGCTGAGCGGCATGAAGCTCAGGGTGTCGAGCGACGCGCGCCACAGGTAGCTGTTGACGCCAATGCCGGCCTCGGTGTCCGGCCCACTGGACGTGCGGCCACCGAACAGGTTGAAGCCGCCGGGGCTATCCTCCTGCGTTGAGAAGACGCGCGAATTGTCTCCGCGCGCCTCGCGGCTGGGCATCATGGAGCATCCGGAAACCAGGACGCTGGAAGCAATCGCCAGCAGGGCGGCGCCACGAATGAATGACATCTAAGACCCACTCCATCTACGGATCCGTCCGATATCCCGCCCATAAGGCGTGAAAGGGGCGGCGGCCGCCCCCGCGGACCGAATTGCTCTATAGCACGCGGGCTTGGCCGAACAAGGCGTCGCAATTCGCGTGGCGCGCGAGACACAGGTGAGCTGATTCCCGCAGTCGAATCGGCTTGAGTCGGGTCGTCGTCATTGACCCCGGGGGGCTCAAGGCCTTTATTCAAAGGGTCCAGACCGGTCCAACTTCGGCCGGAATGTACGGGCCAGATAGAAATCTTTCGGCTCCCAGGGTGTTACGGGTAGGGGCATGACACGGATCAGGGTTCTTGTTGCGACGGTTGTCGCGCTCGCATTCGCGGGCGTGGCCGTTGACGCGCAGGCCCAGACGCGCCCTGCCAAACCCCGCGCTCGCCTTGAGGCCGTGACTCCGGCCCCCGCCCCTTCCGCCAACGACTGGGGCCCTTCGGCCCGCCGCCGATCGCTGGAACTGAACACCGATGGCCGCTGGGGCCTCAAGCTCGATTACGAACAGCCCGCGACCCGTGACCTGCAGTGGCGCGACGTTGAAGCCGGCGCCTATTTCCGCCTGAACCGCTCGCTGCGCGTCGGCGGCGCCGTCGGCCTGGGCAGCCAGCCCGCCACCCCCAACCGGGTCACCGGCGACGAACACCCCCAGCCCCGCGTGCGTCTGGAGACGACCTTCCGGTTCTAGGATCGAAGGCAGGCTGCGCATTTTTGGGCCCGCCGGAGTAATCCGGCGGGTTTTTTGATGCGCGCCGCCCTTCTCGCAAGCGAGAAGGGCGGGTTCGCGTCCCTTCAGAGCAGGCCTTCAACCACCGCGAACCCGGCCGCGCCCGAGCCGATCAGTCCTGACGCTGTTTCGGCATTGACCCCGCCCAGGGCATAGACCGGCAACCCCGAGCCCTTCACCAGTTCCGAAAACCGCTTGAGACCCAGCGCCTCGCCCGCCGACGGGCTGCCGCTCGCGAAGACGGGCGAGAGCAGCATGGCGTCGAGCTCCAACGCCTTTCCGGCGGCCAGACCGTCCGCGCCGTGAGCCGCGCCAGTCAGGATCCACTCAGGTCGGCGCCGGCGCAGGTCCCTGGCGTCGCCCAACGCTCGCTCCGGCAGGTGCACACCGTGAGCTCCGACCACCTCGGCCAACTCGCCATCGAGCCCGATGAGCAGGACCAGCCGCCGCTCGCGGGCGATATCGCCAAGCCGGCGGGCGACCTCCGACGCATCGGCGGCCCCGAAGGCCCGATAGATGACCCCGCACCCGCGGGGCAGGCCCGCGGCGACGGCGCAGGGATCGGGCGTGCGAACCGGGTCGGTGACAAAGAACAGTGGCGGCAGGGGTCCCGCGGGCGCTAAGGCTTGGGCTGCCCGCCACAGGATCTGCGCCGCCCCCTCGCCCATGACCGATTTGCTCTCCGATATCGCCGCCAATTTCGCACAGGTCCGACGCCGGATCGAGAAGTCCGCCGCCGCCGCCGGGCGCGCCGCCTCGGACATCACCCTGACGGCGGTCACCAAGCAACAGCCGCCCGATGCCATCGACGCGGCGCTGGCGGCCGGCCAGCGGGTGTTCGGCGAAAACCGGGTGCAGGAGGCGCAAGCCCGCTGGGCCGCTCGCCGGGCGACCACGCCGGACCTCGAGCTGCGCCTGATCGGACCGCTGCAGTCCAACAAGACGGCTGACGCCCTGGCCCTGTTCGACGTGATCGAGACGGTCGACCGGCCCAAGCTGGCCCGGGCCATCGCCGAGGCCGTGTCCGGGGGCGCGCGGACGCCGCGGGTGTTCATCCAGGTAAACACCGGCGAGGAGGACCAGAAGGCCGGCGTCTCGCCCGCGGAGGCGGACGCCCTCATCGCCTTCTGCCGCGAGGGCTGCGAGCTCAAGGTCAACGGCCTGATGTGCATTCCGCCCGCCGACGAGGAGCCCGGGATGCACTTCGCCCTGCTGGCGAAGATCGCGGCCCGCAATGGCCTGGCGCAGCTCTCCATGGGCATGAGCGGCGACTACGAGACCGCCATCCGCTTCGGCGCCACCCACGTCCGCGCCGGCAGCGCCCTGTTCGGCGCGCGCGGCTGAAAAGGATTGGCCCCGAAAAGCACGAAAGGCACGAAATGACGCCCGTATGCGGGCGTCGGAGATCTCAAGCGGAGTAGGTTGGTGGACCCCCTGTCGTGATTTTCGTGGCCCAAGACCTTTCTTGCGGCATCAAGAGGCTGAAGCGCCAAGCTAAACGATCCTTAAGTTGAGCGCCGACGCCAAAGGTCTAGCTTTGGGGCAACGGAATGAGCCCAAAGGAGGCCGACGTGTTGAATTTCTTCTTCGGATTTGAGGGCCGTATTCGCCGGTCGAGCTATTTCTTCGGCGCGCTGGCGGCGATGTGTCTGTGGAGTTTGCTGTGTGTTTCGCTGGTCGCCACCGTGGCGGTCGCCAATGGCGCCCACTTGGACGCCACGACCTCCAGCCTCGTGATCGATGACGGCGCGGACTGGGAAGGCTCTGCCTGGCTGCTGCCGGTGTTCGGCGTCATGGGCCTGGTGGGCCTGTGGTCGTCCCTGGCGCTGACGGTTAAGCGCTGGCACGACGTGGGCATGACGGGCTGGTTCGCGATTCTGACCCTGCCGCCCTTCGCCAACTTCATGATGTTCGTGCTGCTTTGCCTGCTGCCCGGCACGACCGGCGCCAACCGCTTCGGCGGTGATCCGCGTGGTCGGGTCGCGGCCCCGGTGCCGGGCGAGGCCGTGCTGGCCTGAGCTAGTCCATCCCGGCGAGGCTGACGGCGTCCGTGACCGCCACGGCGTCGCCGGGACCGGCCTTCTTCAGCAGGGCCAGCACTTCTTTCTTCGCCAGCGCCACGCATCCGGCGGTGGCGGAGAAGTTGGGCCGGGCGCAGTGCAGGAAGATGGCCGAGCCGCGGCCCGGGCGGACCGGGGCGTCGTTGTAGCCGAGGATCAGCACCATGTCGTAGAGCTCGTCGGCGCGCCACATCGTCTCGGCCGAGGCCGGGTAGGGGAGCCGAACCGGCTTGTTGTAATTGCGGTCGCGCGGCGCGTCGCACCAGCCGTCGCTTGATTTCAGCGCCGCGACCGGCAGTCGGGTCACCGGTCTGGAGAGCCGGTCGGGGCGGTAGAGGACCCTGCGGATCGGCCAAAGACCCAGCGGCGTGCAGCCGTCGCCCTCGCGTTTATCGTCGGCATCGATGACGCCGCCCTTGCCAAGGGCGCAACGCACCTTACGTCCGTCCATATCGAAGCGGCCGTCGGCGTGGGCGGTGTAGACCTTACTCATTCAAAGGCTCCGCTTTGCGCGAACAGGCGGAGCGGTGCATGTTCGGACCCCATGGCGCAACCCAAAACGATTCTGATCGTCGATGATGACACCGACCTGCGTGAGGCCCTGGCCGAACAGCTGGAGCTGCACGAGGAGTTTCGCGCTGCCCAGGCGGGCACCGCCACGGAGGGCTTGCGCCTGGCGCGCGAGAGCCGCGCAGACCTGATCCTGCTGGACGTCGACCTGCCGGACATGGACGGCCGCGAGGCCTGTCGGTTGTTGCGCAAGGACGGGGTGCGGACTCCCGTCGTGATGCTGACCGGCGCCGACAGCGACGCCGATGCGGTGCTCGGCCTGGATTCCGGCGCCAATGACTATGTCACCAAACCCTTCCGCTTCGCGGTGCTGCTGGCGCGGATCCGTGCCCACATGCGCAGCCACGAGCAGAGCGAGGATGCGATCTTCCGGATCGGCCCCTATGAGTTCAGGCCGGCCAACAAGGTGTTGATCAGCGGCGCCGGCAAGAAGGTGCGGCTGACCGAGAAGGAAACCAACATCCTCAAGTACCTCTACCGCTCCGGCGCCCATCCGGTGTCGCGCGAGGAGCTGCTGACCGAGGTGTGGGGCTATAACGCCGGGGTCACCACCCACACCCTTGAGACCCACGTCTATCGCCTGCGCCAGAAGATCGAACCCGATCCCACTAATGCGCGCCTGCTGGTGACGGAAGCGGGCGGCTATCGGCTGCAGCCGTAGGGATCGCGCGCCCCTCGCGGGTGGAGCAGGGTTAACTTTCCCTTAACGGGTGCGAGGAGTCCGACGGACCTCCCGACAGGCGTATTTTCCCCGCGAGCGGCCTCCTGTGTGGTCGCGCAGGCAGGAATTCGCGTCATGATCCGCCGCATTGCGTTCGCCGTCGCCACTCTCGCCTTCAGCGCCGGCGCCGCCCTGGCCCAGCCCTACGGCGGCGAGCCCGACCCCTACAGCCTGCCGCCCGGCTACGACCAGGTCACCGGCTATGGCGATGCGCCCGATGCGACGCCCGAAGCCTCATCGGCGGCCGAGGATTACGGCTACCAGTACGGCGACGACTACGGCACGACGCCAGCGGATGCCCGCGATGACGCCGTCCCCTATGCGGACGAGCGGGACGACAGCCAATACAACTCCGGCGCCTCGGTGCGGGGCTCCTCGACCTACAGCCGCGAAGGCTACTCGCGCAGCGGCTCGACCTATTCCAGCCGCGAGTCGGCCTCCAGCCAGGAGGCCTATGTCGAGGGCACGGTCGATCAGGACGGACGGGTGCACGAGCGCGCCTTCGTCGGCGACCCGCTCTATGCCGACCGCTCCGATTACGCCGCCTCGTCGTCCAGTTCGGCCTATGCGTCGTCGTCGAGCGCGGCGCGCTTTGGCTACCAACGCCGGTTCGAGGCCTTCTCGGTGGCGACGGAACGGTCGGAGACGACCTCCTACGCTCGGCGTGAGGAGTACTCATACCTGCGCCGCGAGCCGCAGTGGAACGCCTGGGACATCCGGCTGGACTCCAGTTTCCAGTCCAGCCTGACGGGTGGGGTCGAGGGCGATTCCCCGGTCATGTGGTCGAGCGGCGGCGGTTACGCCACGGCTTCGGCCTCGGCCAGCGCCTATGCGGGCGCACGCGCCTTCGCCGGCGTGCGCGCCGGCCGTGGTCGCGGCCATCGCGGCCACGGCGGCTGCGGCTGCCGCTAGAGGGAACGCCCCCGGGGGGAGGGCGATCGGGGGTCGGCCAGCGCGCAGGGCGCGCGTTCCGGCCCCCGATGACTTCCCGCTAGACCGCCAACATCTCGTCCAGGATCGCCAGCGCGGCTGCGCGCGGATCGGTGGCCGCCGTGATCGGTCGGCCGACAACCAGATGCGTGGCGCCGGCCTTCAGCGCGCCAGCTGGCGTGGCTGTCCGCTGCTGATCATCGACCGAGGCGCCGGAGGGGCGCACGCCGGGCGTCACGATCAGGAAATCGGGGCGGCCCGCCTCGAGCGCGATTTCACGAACCCGGGCGGCTTCGAGCGGGCTCGACACTACCCCGTCGACGCCGCAGTCCAGCGCCTGGCGCACTCGCCGCTCGACCAGTTCTGCTGCCTTGAAGCCGTAGCCCATCTCGACCAGGTCGGCGTCCGACAGGCTGGTCATGACGGTAACGCCGAGGATCTTCGTGGCGGCGCTCGCCCGGCCGGCGACCGCGGCTCGCATCACCTGGGGCTCGGCGTGGACGGTAAGAACGTCGGCCGCGCCGGTCGCGGCGATGGCGGCGGCCGCGCCCTCCACCTGGGCGCCGATGTCGTGCAGCTTCCAGTCCTGGAAGATCATGCGCCCTTCCGCCTTCAGGTCCGCCGCCAGCCCCAGGCCGCCGTTCGCCAGCAGGGTCAGCCCGACCTTGTAGAAGACCACTGCGTCCCCGAGACTCTCCACCAGCCGCCGCGCGGTGTCGGCGTTGTCGTAATCCAGGGCGACGATCAGGCGCGCGTCAGCAGTCATCTGGGCTCTCCGGGTTGCAGGCGCGCGCGCGGCGGCTAGGGTGGCGCCGGGCGAACACTGGGATAAGGGCTAAGGTGTCGGGATGAACCTGCTGGAGCTGGGCGTCAACTTCTTCGTGGCGCTGTTCGCCCTCACCGACCCGATCGGCAACATCCCGATCTTCGCCGCCGCGACGGCGACGGCGTCGGCCGCCCAGCGCCGCACCATCGCGCTTTATATCGCGCTATTCGCCGTCGGCTTCATGGCCTTCTTCTACCTGACCGGCCTGGCGCTGCTGGATTTCTTCGGCATCACCCTGCCGGCGTTCAGGATCGCGGGCGGCGTGCTCCTGTTCATGCTCGGCCTGGACATGACCCGATCGGATTTCATGGCTCACTTCGCCGACCCGGACGACGCCGGACCACCCAGCATGGAGGGCGTTGAACCCGTCGCAACACCGGCCCAGACCCGCGCCCACACTCGCGCCTATGCCCGCAAGCGGTTTGAGCGACTGATCGTGCCCTTCGGCATGCCCTTGCTGATCGGCCCGGGCGCCATTTCGGCCGTGATCATCCAGGCCGGCGACGCCGCCAAGCTGGGGCCGTCGGGCGTGGC
>JANNVY010000560.1:0-4841 GCA_031408375.1 Pseudomonadota bacterium
GCGTTGACCTGGCCCATGAAGGCGAGGAATGCGCGCCGCCTCGTCGGCTGGGCTGGCGAGCCGTCGAAGCACATGTCCTTCTCCTCTGACTTGCCTCGCCCCGGCGGCCCCCAGAGGTAGACGCCACGCACCGGCGAAACCTTGGTGAAGGGCCGCCATTTCGCCTTGGTCGGCTTCAACTCGCGCCCGACCCGCGCCAGGGCCTCGACCGCCGCCGCCTGGCCGGGATCGGGATTGATCCGCCCGTCCGTGAGCAGGCGGTCGTAGGCGGCGCGCAGGGTTGTCATCACCTCTGCGATAACGCGCGCCGCGCCGCGTGCAAACACTACAAACGGAATGCGCCCATAAGGAAATTGCAGGATCGCGGCGCGGGAATCCCGTTGCGTCCAGCGCCCAAGCGCCTACATGAGACCCTGCGCGGGCCGGCCGCGTATCTGCACACTTCGGAGACTGTCCCATGAGCTATCGCGTCGCCGTCGTGGGCGCCACGGGCGCGGTAGGTCGCGAGATGATGGCCGTGCTCGAGGACCTCGAGTTCCCCATCTCGGAGATCCACGCCATCGCGTCGCGCAAGTCGATGGGCATGGAGGTCGCCTTCGCCGACCGCACGCTCAAGGCCCAGGATCTCGAGCAGTTCGACTTCTCCACCGTCGACATCGTGCTGATGAGCGCCGGCGCCACGGTGTCGAAGGCCTGGGCCGAGAAGATCGGCGCCGCGGGCCCGATCGTCATCGACAACTCCTCGGCCTGGCGCATGCACCCGCAGGTGCCGCTGATCGTGCCGGAGGTGAACCCCGGCGCCATCTGGGACGCGCGCCAGAAGAACATCATCGCCAACCCCAACTGCTCGGTCGCCCAGCTGGTGGTGGCGCTCAAGCCGCTGCACGACGCCGTGCCCATCAAGCGCGTGGTGGTCTCGACCTACCAGTCGGTCTCCGGGGCCGGGAAGGCCGGCATGGACGAGCTGTGGGAACAGACCAAGGGCGTCTTCGTGCTCGGCCCGTCCGAGCCCAAGGCCTTCACCAAGCAGATCGCCTTCAACCTCATCCCCCACATCGGCCCCTTCGGCGACGACGGCTACACCGGCGAAGAGACCAAGATGATCGAGGAGCTGCACAAGATCCTCGACCCCTCCATCGCCATGACCGCCACCTGCGTGCGGGTGCCGGTCTTCGTCGGCCATTCGGAATCGGTGAACGTCGAGTTCGACGGCCCGCTGGACGCCGACGAGGCGCGCGCCATCCTGCGCGAGGCCGACGGGGTGCAGGTGATCGATAAGCAGGAAGACGGCGGTTACATCACGCCCAAGGAGGCCGCCGGCGATTTCAGCGTCTTCGTCAGCCGTATCCGCAAGGACCCGACCGTCGACTACGGGCTGAACCTGTGGGTCGTGTCCGACAACCTGCGCAAGGGCGCGGCGCTGAACGCGGTGCAGATCGCCCAGCTGCTCGACCGCGAAGGTGTCCTGGCGCCGCAGCTGGCGTGAGCGCCAGCGCGCCGCAGTTCGGTCAGGCGCAAGACTATCCGCAGGCCCGCGCGGCGCTGATCGCGGGCGTCTCCTGCTACGGAATCTGGGGCCTCGCGCCCCTGGTCTTCCAGCAGATGGGCCACGCCGGCGCCGACGCCTGGGAGATCATGGGCCACCGCGCCGTCTGGTCGGTGCTCTGGGCCGCGGTGCTGGTGCTGCTGGCCAAACAGGGAACCCAGGTCTGGCAGGTGTTCAGCCAGCCGAAGACCCTGGGCCTGCTGGCGCTGTCGACCGCGCTGATCGCGCTGAACTGGACGCTCTTCGTCTGGTCGGTGAACAACGGCCACACCCTGGAAACCAGCCTCGGCTACTACCTCAACCCGCTGCTCAACATGGCCGCTGGCGCGATGCTGTTTCGCGAGCGCATCGACCGCTGGGGCCAGGGCGCCATCGTGCTGGCCGCAATCGGCGTAGCATTGCAGGCCCTGGCGCTGGGCCACGCCCCGATCATCTCCCTGACCCTGGCCTTCTCGTTCGCCGCCTACGGCATCATCCGCAAGTCGGTGAAGGCCGACGCCCAGACCGGTCTGTTCATCGAGTGCCTGTTCCTGACCCTGCCGGGCATCGCCTACCTGTGGTTCATCACCGCCAACGGCACGGGCCATTTCTTCGACAGCCCCTTGACCGCCTTCTGGCTGTTGCTGGCCGGGCCGTTCACCGTCATGCCGCTGATGCTGTTCTCGTGGGCGGCGCGGCGCATGCCGCTGTCGACCATGGGCTTTTTGCAGTTCTTCGCGCCGACCATCAGCTTCGTCATCGGGGTCTCCCAGGGCGAGGCCTTCGGGACTTTGCGCGCGGTCTCCTTCGGCTTCATCTGGGCCGGGGCAACGGTGTTTGCGATCGGTGCGTTCAAGCGGCTGAGGGCCTCGCGCGCAGCCCTCGTCGGCCCGGTCGACAGCTTCGAGGAATGTCTGGTCGCGCCGATGGACCCCATGGGGCAAGATATCGCCGATGAGCAGATCACCTCGGACACCAGGCCCCGCGATCCCTGAAACCCCGGCCAAGCCGCGGTTGGTCTTCACGCCCGATTCCGAAGAGGCCGCCCGCGCGCCGCGCAGTCGCAAGGGCCTGGCGCTGGTCGCAATCATCCTCGGCTCCAGCCTGGCCTTCATCGACGGCTCGATCGTCGGCGTCGCCCTGCCCACCATCCAGGGCGAGCTGGAGGCCGGCGCCGGTCTGATCCAGTGGGTGGTGAACGGCTATCTGCTGGTGCTGGGCGCGCTGGTGCTGGTCGGTGGCGCGGCGGGGGACCGCTATGGCCGCCGGCTGGTGTTCCTGATCGGCGTTGGCATCTTCACCCTGGCATCGCTGCTGTGCGGCGCAGCGTGGACGGCCGAGAACCTGGTCGCCGGGCGTATCCTCCAGGGGCTTGGCGCCGCGATGCTGGTGCCGACCTCGCTGGCGCTCATCCCGGTCTGTTTCGGCCCCCACGAGCGGGGCCGCGCCTTTGGCATCTGGGCCGGGGCCAGCGCCATCGGCGGCGCGCTCGGCCCGGTGCTGGGCGGCTGGCTGACCGACGCGGTCAGCTGGCGCGCCATCTTCCTGATCAATGCGCCGGTGGCGCTGGCCGCGGTGGTCCTGGCCCTGATCGCCATTCCCGAAAGCCGCGACCACGAGGCCGGGCCGCCCGACTGGCTGGGCGCGGTGCTGGCGGCCACGGCGCTGGCGCTGGCGGGCTGGGGGCTTGGCGCGGCGGTCGACTGGGGGCTCGCGTCCCTGTCCTTCTGGGCGGTGATGGCCGGCGCAGGTGTGGCGACCGCCGCCTTCATCGCCGTGGAGCGCCGCGCGCGTCATCCCATGCTGCCGCTGGACATGTTCCAATTCCGCGCCTTCACCGGGGTCAGCCTGATGACCTTCGCGCTCTATTTCGCCCTCAGCGGGGTGCTCTACCTTTTGCCCTACGAGTGGATGCGGGTGGACGGGGTCAGCGCCGCCCAGGTGGGCGCAGGGCTGCTGCCATTTGCCGCCGTCATGGGCCTGGGCTCGCCTTTCGTCGGTCGCCTCGCCGACCGCGTCGGGCCGCGTCCGTTCCTGATCTTCGGTCCTGCGATCGCGGCGGTCGGGTTTGCCCTGATGATCTGGCCCGAGGCGGGGGCCGACTACTGGACCCGCTGGTTCCCCGCCATGATCACCCTGGCCGTCGGCATGACCCTGACCGTCGCGCCCCTGACCGCAGCCCTGTTCGCCTCGGTCGAACCCGACCGCACCGGCCTGGCGTCCGGCGTCAATAACGCGGCCGCGCGGGTCGGCGGCATGGCGGCGGTGGCGGTCATGACCCTGGTGATCAGCCTGGCCTTCGCCTGGGCGGTGGACGGCACCATGGCCTCGTCGGCCGCACGACTGGCGGCGGTGATGGGCGGCGGCGGCTTTGACGCGGCAGTCTCCGCCGCCGAGAAGGACGCCTTTCGCCTCGGCTTCCAGATCTGCATGGGCATCGCCGCGGTGTTCGGCTTCGCGTCCTCGGCGATCGCGGCGGCGACGGTCCCGAAGGGCAAGGCCCAGCTCGCCTACAGCGCCTCGTAAAGCGCCTGGATCAGCCGGACGGGCCGGGGGTCGCCCAGCAGGTAGGGCGACTGCTTGTTCATCACATAGGCGCCTGAAACGTGGGTTTCCGGGTCGGCGAAGGCGCAGCTGCCGCCCCAGCCGGAGTGGCCCACGGTCAGCTCGCCCGGGCCATAGACGTTCAGCCCCTTGTTGCGCATGAAGCCTGCCGCCCATGAGATGGTGAAGGGCAGGACCTTGTCGGGGCCGCAAATGCGCTCGCGCGTCGCCTTGGCCACGGTCATCTGGCCCAGCACCGAGGCGTCCCCCAGCATGCCGCCGTTGGCCACCACGCCCATGATCTTCGCCAGCGCCGGCGCCGTGGCGTGCAGGTGGGTGGAGGGGACGTCCAGCTTGCGCCACTCGGCCTGGCCCTTGGGCGTCGGCGATGAGCCCCTGTCGAGGAAGGCCGAGCGCTTGATGGCGTCGATTTCGCCCAGCATCGGCGGGGCCGGCGGCTTCTGGAAGTCGGCGACCCGGCCGTATTCGCTCTCGGGGATGCCCAACCACATCTCCAGTCCGAAGGGGATGGCCAGGTCCTCGCGTAAGGCGGCGCTCATGGTGCGCCCGTCGATTCGGCGGAAGACCTCGGCGGCGAGATAGCCGATGGTCACCGGATGGTAGCCCGAGGCTGTCCCGGGCGGCCACATCGGGGCCTGGGCGGCGAGCATCGAGAGCACCAGGTCGCGGTCGTACCAGATCGAGGGATCCTGGCTTTCCGCGAACCCCGGCAGGCCCGCCTGGTGCGAGAGCAGTTGGCCGATGGTGATGA